>SLCY01000106.1 GCA_007125585.1 Bacteroidales bacterium | reverse complement strand
GCGAACACACAGGCTTTTGGTTAGGTTGAATCACCCCACCTGTGGATCACCGAAGGTAATCCACTGAATTCATCGCTCCGACGTTTTTGGGCCAGTGTGAGCGAAGCGAACACACAGGCTTTTGGTTAGGTTGAATCACCCCACCTGTGGATCACCGAAGGTAATCCACTGAATTCATCGCTCCGACGTTTTTGGGCCAGTGTGAGCGAAGCGAACACAAAAGGGCTTTCATTTGGGTTGAATCACCCCACCTGTGGATCACCGAAGGTAATCCACTGAATTCATCGCTCCGCCGTTTTGGGCCAGTGTGAGCAAAGCGAACACACAGGCTGCTACATGCTAATGGTTTGCAAAATGAACATTATCGATCAATACAGTTGCAGAGACATATTCTCCATCGCCATCCTTAGGATTCCAAAGGGCAAATGGTATGTTCAGCTGAATCAGGTCCAGTCCGTGAAAATCACTCAAGGGGATGGCATATTCAACAAATCCATTGGCCACCTCAGTGCTTTCATAGTCAATCAGGAAAATGGCCGCATCGGTGGAAGGGCTTTCCAGCTTTATTTCCGCATCCACCAAATTGTCAGGCTTGTTGAGTGAAAATAACAGGTGCGAGTAGTTGCTTAAATTTCTTGGCTGTTCCATATAAAAATAGGCCCCACCCCAATTGCCTCCGGGAAAGTCAAAAACCAGGCTCAGTTCTCCATCGATGGAATTTTCAGAGGTATCAATGTAAGGTTCGCCTCCCCCGCCAAAAACAACAACTTCCAGATTACCAAAATCATCAAACCCTTCCCTGATCGCATTTTCAGCGATATCGGGTTCATATGTCTGGCCAAGGGTTTCTTCCTCAATATCGAGTTCGGGTTCAGGAGGGGGGTCAAATCCTTCCCTGGTGAAAACCCTTACATAATCGATATACATACTTTGAGGGAATGAAGTGGTCTCGTCAGGATACCCTGGCCAGTATCCGCCCACTGCTACATTGAAGATCAGGTAGAAGCCACGAAGAAATTCTTTCATGTCATCTTCAATGGTCACTTCATGATATCTCACCCCATCTACCTCAAAGCTTAATGTCTCAGGTGTCCACACCAAAGTAAAAACATGATAGGCTTCATTAAAGCCAGGACCAGGGGTATCGTACACATCCTGACTTTCACCTTTTCGGTTTTCTCCATCCACATAATGAAGTGAAGCATATACTTTATAAGGGTCATGGCCCAACATTTCCATGATATCGATCTCACCACATCCCGGCCAATCTACTATGCTCCGATTGTCCCCCAACATCCATATTGCAGGCCATATACCTTGCCCTTCCGGCAATTTTGCCCTGACGTCCATTCTTCCGAATCGCATACTGAAAAGGCCATTTGTGGTAAGTTTTGCAGAAGTGTAATCATTTTCTCCATGCTTTATTGCAGTAATGATCAAGGCTGAAACATCACCATCCTGACCCACCCTGGCGTTTTCTTCACCGGAAGTATAGATCTGCAACTCATTATTGCCCCATCCTCTTGGCAAACCATAGTCCGTACCGTCACCTGTTTCGTAAGTCCATTTTTGTGGATCAATCTGCCCATCATCAAATTCATCATGCCAGACAAGCGTATATCCATCAGGAGTATCTATTGAACCGTTCGATTCAAGATCATTTTTACTGCATGAGTAAGCGGCAATGATAAATATTGCCGGTAGCCAAATCATAGTAAGTCTTTCCATCGTATATAATAATTGTTTTAATTATGATCAGTTTAGGTTATGCCTTTAGCTGCCGTGGGTTAGGTTTGTTGCGACTTGCCTGCCAAACAGCTGTCGGCCCTGACCCAAAAATAATAAACTTTTCGAAACGTCAAACCTGTGCGTCATATGATGAGGGCAGTGGGTCAGGATAAGATAAGATAAATCAAGCGAAAACAGGTACAACAGTGTTTGTTCAAATTAAATAAGTGTTTGTTTAAATTAAAAATGTTTATATATTTGCAACAAGGGGGGGGGTTGTCTTTACGACTTGCTTGAGGTTTTAATCATTCTGTTAATGTTTTTATGGTCTGCTGTATTGCGGGTCTCCTGCAGCACAATGATTGTTGTCTTTTGGAATTTGTTTGCTTTCGCTTTACTTGAACACTTTTCTTGATCCCCGACAAGGACGCCTCCCTGGAAACAGGTTTTTTATGGGTTTTTTAAGGTGATGATCCTCTCCATGCTTGTGGTGGAGATCCGGCACACATGAACCAGATAAATCTTGTTCGGACATGGCCCATGATGTTTTCATAAGTTACTCATCCAAAGACAAATCCATTGCCGACGCTGTGTGTTCGATATTGGAAAAAGAACAGATACGTTGCTGGATTGCCCCCCGTGACATTATGCCGGGGGTTCCATTTGCAGAGGCCATCATCGACAACATCAAGGCATCGAAGGTGTTTCTCTTGATCTTCTCGTCTAACTCGAATCAGTCCCACCAGGTTTCCAAGGAGGTGGAGCGGGCTGTGCACCATGGGATATCGATCATTCCGCTCCGCATAGAGGATGTCCCCATGTCGAAGCAGCTAGAGTTTTATGTCAGCAATGTCCATTGGCTTGATGCGATCACCCCGCCTTTGGAGAACCACATCAACAAACTGAGCAAGGTGGTTAAAATGCTTTTGTCGATGAGACAGGAGGATGAAGGGGACCTCAGGGAGATGTTCAGCACTGAATCCGGTACAGGGAAGAAGGCCGCCATCCCGGAAAAAGGATCCGTTTTAACGGGGCCAGCCAGCCAACCTGCCACCCTTCCCTTCTATCGCAGAAAAGTTTTTATTCCGCTCATAGCTTTTGCGGGGATCGTCCTTTTTGGGACTGTTGCCTGGCTGGTTTCAGTATCGCCGGGGCCTGATGTTGATCCCCCTGAAGGTGTTGTCTTTGCCGAGGGACCCCTGGAGCCCATAGTACATGAGGCATTGACGGATTCTGAAGCATTTGTGGAGTCTGTGGAACCGGATCCGCTACCGTTGCCCGAAACACAGCCCTCGCCCCGCGAAACGGCGCCTGTCCGGGAGGAGATACACGCTGTTGAACCCATTGCCGCCAAACCTCCGGAGAGCGAGCCGGACATAACGGCAGACCCGGGATATTCGCCCGAAGTGACTGCGGGGATCGATGCCTTTGACCAGGGACAGTATGCACTGAGCATACGGTACATGGAAGAGGTGTTGACCAAAGACCCGGGAAATATCTATGCCAGGTATTATCTGTCCGAGGCAAAAAAGCATTTGGAAGCAATGGTTCAGCCCATGTTTGAATCTGCCCGTCAAGCCTTTGAAAACGGGTATTATGAAGAAAGCATCCGGCAGCTGACAGAGGTGCTTCAGCTGGATCCGGGCCATGCCCGGTCAAAGCAATATATGAACATGGCCAACACCAACCTGGCATCAGGGCAGATCACCATGATCATCCACCAGTATGTGCGTTCGGTCGAACACCACGACCTGCTGGACTTCTATGAAAAAAACTGCACCACCCCGCTGTATGAAACACTCCGGACCGACATACGGCTTATGCTCGACACCTACCAAAACCTCTATGCTGCAGTATACAATGTAAGCATTCGTTTTGTCGAAACAGAAAAGGCAGAGGTTTCTTTTAACTGCCAGTTTACGGGCGAATCTGCTGAGAAGGAAGGAAGGCAGGTTTTGTTCGACGGATTGCAGCAATGGGTCCTGATCAAGCACGGGGACAGGTGGCGCATTGAAGAGATCGAACTGGAGTCGTAACCATATATCTAAGCATTTGGAGGGCAAACCATGAAAACAACATTTTACAAAATGCATCCTGTTTGTTTCTTTCTGTTCTTTCTGCTTCTGCTGCCAGCATTTGCCCTGGATGATCATCCCAGGATAAGGGTGGTGACTGATGATGCAAGCATCAGGATGAGACCGGCAATGGAGAGCGACATCATTGAAAGTCCTGCCAGGGGCAGTGAATATGAAATCAAAGGGAAGATCGGTGACTGGTATGAGATACAGTTTCGTTCGAGGGTTGGCGTCATGATCTTTGGATATCTTCACGAAGATGATGTTGAGATGGTGTCACCACCTCCCACACCGGAACCTGTGGAAACAACGCCACCCGTAACCCCCCCCTCCCCTGACCGTGAAATTAAGTTTACCCTGAAAGCCGGAGGCCTTTTTTCTTTTGGAAAAATATATGATCATAAACACAGCATTCCCTTTCAGCAGGAACAGCTAACCATTACAAGCCTTTATGAAGCAAGTCCTGCGTTTGGCGTAAATCTGGGAGCCGGTATTTTTATCAACCCTGCTTTTGAGGTAACAGCCAACATCGATATTTTCTTCAGCCAGACCGATCCGGGCACATTGCGGATAGATGTCCCCAATCCAAATATTCCATACGATCACAAGTCGGATGAGTCGAAAACCAGTCTTTCCCCCCAAAAATCCGCCATAGGTTTTGGTTTCAACTTTCATCCTGATACGGATGGCATGGTCAGGACATACATAGGTGCCGGCGGCAAATACATTCAGAGCAAAATGGATTTGGTGACCAATTTTTCTTTTGCACTGACGCAGTATCCGGATGGGAGACATTCTGTTGAGTTTACCAATATAAGGTATGAAGAGCACAGCTTTTCAATATTCGGGTTTGACTTAAGGGGCGGCATAAATTTGGTGATAACCGACAACATGCTTGTTTATGGTGAGGGGAATTACACGATAGCCAAAACAGACATTCAATACCCTTTGTACGAGCAGGAGCAGTTGGAGGTCAACCTGGGCGGGTTTATTTTTTATACCGGGATTAAGTTTGCGTTTTAAATATTAAGTGTTGGTCACCGGGGTGCTGTTGGCCTGGGTGGAGCCATGCATCCTGTTTTTTTAAAAGGAATGAGATGAAAAAAACAGCAGTGTTGCCGGGATACAAGGTGGTCGTTACCGGCGATGTGACCATGGACTGGCATATTGTTCGCAGCGAGCCTCTTAAAGGCGGCGCGTCGGGCTGGGATCCCGCACGGTGGGCCACTGCCTGCTGCCGGCGTGGCGGGGCTGCGCTGCTGGCCGACCTGGTGGAAAAGGTGGGTGATCGGTTAAAGCCACAAACAGGGCACAGCCTTACGCTGTTCCAAACCGGGGCCCCTAAAAAGGAGGTGCTGTCGAACGACCCTGACTTTCATCATGCCTATGCCCTGTGGGCCAGTTATCCTGAGGGGAAAAGGCGGGCATGGCGGGTGGCGGACCACCTGGGACTGGATCCCCGGGGCACTCCAAAAGAGGCAGGATGGCAGCGGGTGGCCGGTGACCCTGATAAGGCGGATGTGGTGGTACTTGATGATGCCAACCTTGGCTTTCGCGACATGTCCAAATTATGGCCGCAGGTGTTGAAAAAGAAAGGCCGGTCGCCCTGGATCATACTGAAAACGGCTCAGCCGGTAGCGCAGGGTCCTCTCTGGGAGCATCTGCTCTCCAGGCATTCAGGCAAACTGATCGTCGTAACCACCGTTGACGACCTGCGGCGTTCTGAAGTCCAGATAAGCCAGGGGCTGTCATGGGAACGCACGGCACAGGATGTTGCCTGGGAACTGACCCATAACCCTAAGATGAACGGCATGTCGAGATGTTTTGCGGCCATTGTCTCTTTCAACACCGAGGGTGCTGTTGCCATCTCCAACCAGGGCCGCGATATGCGTCCTGAAAAGACCACTGTCAGGCCCCGGGCGCAGCTGTTTTTCGATCCGCAGTGCCTGGAGGGGATGTGGCAGCAGCAACATCCCGGCTCCATGATCGGCTATACCACCTGCCTTGTCGCCGCGATCGTCCGCGCACTGTTGCACTCTCCTGTCAGTCCCGATATTGAACGCGGCATACTGAAAGGTCTTGCCGCGATACGCTGTCTTCATGATGAAGGTTATCAAATGGTCCCGGCCGACTGTGGCAGGGAAACCGCATTTCCCCTGGAGCGGATCGCGGGCGTGCTGGAAGAGGACGGTTCGTCGTTCGCCGTCGTGGAAGTGCAGGACCCGGTGCGTTTTTTGGACCAGCAGGCCTGCACAGACGAACATTCACCGATCGAAGGTCGTTGGACGATCTTACAGGACCGTTACCGCGACAACCTGGTCCGGGTGGCAAAACAGATCGTATACGAAGGTCCGGAGAAAGCCCTGGCGGATGTCCCCCAGGGCCGTTTCGGCCACCTGCTGACGGTCGACCGCAGAGAGATTGAAAGCCTTCGCAGCATCCATGGTTTGATGAGCGAATACATTCAGAAAGGGCGTCAAAAGCGTCCCCTTTCCATCGCGGTGTTCGGCGCACCGGGGTCAGGCAAGAGCTTTGGCATCACCCAGGTCGCAAAATCATTGTCGCCGCAGGAGATCAAAGTGCTGGAGTTCAACCTCTCCCAGTTCGGGTCGCCGGAAGAGCTGACGGCTGCCTTTCACATGGTGCGTGACGTTGCCCTGGGGGGTCATATCCCCCTGGTTTTCTGGGATGAGTTTGACACCAACCTTGACGGCCAGCATCTCGGCTGGCTGCCCTATTTCCTCTCGCCCATGCAGGATGGGAAGTTCCGGCAGGGGCAGCTGACCCATCCCATCGGGGGCGCCCTCTTTGTCTTTGCCGGGGGCACCTGTGAGCGCATGGCATGTTTCGGCGAAGGGCTTTCCCCTGAGATACACCGTGCCAGCAAGGTGCCCGATTTTGTGAGCCGCCTGAAAGGGTATGTCAACATCCTGGGACCGAACCGGCTTCCCGGGCCCGCTGACGACCCCACAACGGGCGACCCGTATCATGTTATACGGCGCGCCATCTTACTGCGTTCGCTGCTCCAGCTCAATGCCCCACTGATCATGGAAGCCTGCGGCGGGACAAAGCACATGAACATCGACAAGGGTGTGTTGCGGGCTTTCCTTGAGGTGAGCACCTTCAAACACGGCATCCGGTCGATGGAGTCCATCATTGCCATGAGCCAGCTTGCAGGCAAAAAAGCCTATGCCCGCTCATGCCTGCCGGCAGAATCACAGTTGGACCTGCATGTGGACGGACAGGAGTTCCTGTCGCTGGTACAAACCATGGAGCTGGAGGGTGAGCTGCTGGAAAAGCTGGCCGGGTTGCACCATAACATGTTTTGCGAGGAGCTGCGCGAAAAAAATTACAAGGCGGGGCCTGTCACCGACGAGAAACGGAAAGTTCACAGCTCCCTGAAGCCTTATCAGCGGCTTAGCGACCTTGAAAAAGAACAAAACCGGCTGGCTGTGCGCGATATTCCCGCCAAGCTGGCCTGCATCGGCTATGTGATGATCCCGGCGCGCAGCAACGAGCTGCCCTTTGAGTTTCCGGATGACCAGCGGGACCTTGAAAAGCTTGCCGAGCTGGAGCATGAACGGTGGATGCGCGTGAAACAGGCGTCGGGCTGGCGTTATGAGGCCATGACAGACAAAGCCAGGAACGTGCATGAGGCCATGCTGCCCTGGGCCGAGTTGCCGGAGTCCCAGAAGGAAAAAGACCGCACCCTTGTAAGGGCTATCCCGAAGATCCTGGCAGGGGCGGGCTATACGGTGGTAAAGCTACAAAGCCAGGTAAAACCATGATGTCATGATCCATGTGGGCGTTACGGGGCATCGTTTTTTGACAGACATCGACAGGCTGACGGCCGGTGTGGATGCAGCCCTCGACAGGATCGCCTCCACCTTCGGCAAGCAGCCCATGGCTGTACTCACCCAGCTGGCCGAGGGGGCCGACCGGTTGGTAACGCAACGCATCAGCGAAAAACACAAGGCGCGCATCATCGCGGTGCTTCCTTTGCCGGCGATGGACTATGCGAAGGATTTTGAGTCGGAAGGATCGAAAAAGGCGTTTTTTGCATTGCTTGAAGAAGCGGATGCCGTTGTGCCCATTTGGGAGACCGGTCTGTGGCCTTTGGAGGGCAGCGGACAAAAAACCCGCGCCCCGCACCGGGCTGCCGGCCCTTCATTATCCTTCACCCGTGAGGAGGCCTACCTTGCGGCAGGGCGCTATATACTGGATCATTCCGACGTGCTGGTGGCACTGTGGGATGGTTCAGCTGCACGGGGCAAGGGCGGCACCGGCGACATTGCCGGACAGGCACGGCAACGCCACATGCCCCTTGCCTGGGTGCTTGCCGGCAACCGAACTCCCGGAACCAATAAGCCCGTTACCCTTGACCAGGATCAGGGCCGGGTGATCTATGAACGATTTCCGAATGAGCGATGCGGTGTCTGAGATACATCAAGAAGCTGTGGCGCGACTACCACTGGAGCGTGTTTGGCCTTACAGCACTGCTTACGGTGTTTCTTGGCTGTACAGGGTTTGAAAAACACTACCTGTTAACCGGCCGGGAGTACAGTTTGTGGGACCTTTTTTACCGCTCTGTGCAGCTTTTTGTGATGGAGGGCGGTGCGGTGGAGGGCCCTGTACCTTGGGAGCTGCAGGCGGCCAGGTTCCTTGCGCCGTTAACGGCTGCCTATATTGCGGTACGGACCCTGACCCTGGTATTTCGCGACCAGTTCAACCTGGTCAGGATACGGTTCTTGAGGGGACATGTCGTGATATGCGGATTGGGACGCAAGGGCATGCTGCTGGCCAGAAAATACCGCGATCAGCAGAAGCAGGTGGTGATCATAGAACTTGACGAGAACAACGACATGCTGGCCCAGTGCAGAAGCATCGGTTGCATTGTGCTCATTGGCAATGCCGCCGACCCGGACGTGCTGCAAAAGGCCATGTGCCACAAGGCCTCTTACCTTTTCACCCTGAGCGGCAACGACGGTGTGAACGCCAAGATCGCCGTACATGTACGCGAGATGGTAAAAAAACGCAGGGACAGGGTGCTTACCTGCGTTGTCCACGTGGTTGACCCCCAGCTGTGCAACCTGCTGAAGGAACAGGAATTTGTGTGGGGCAGCCAGGAAGCTCTGCGCCTCGAATTTTTCAATATCTACGACAGCGGGGCACGGATATGGCTGAAAAAACACCCCCCCTTTCATATGAATGAGCCGCCGTATGCCAGGCGGCCCCACCTGATCCTTATTGGTGCCGGCAAAATGGGAGAGAGCCTCCTGGTACAGCTTGCCCAGAAATGGAAAGCGCTCAATCCCGGTCCGGAAAAGTTCCCCGTCACGGTGATCGACATACAGGCCGGCGAGAAACAGGAACTGTTTCGCCTGCTCTACCCCCGTCTGGAAAATATCTGTGCGCTCGAATACCTGCATATGGATGTCGGAAGTCCGAAGTTCCAGCGGGGTGGTTTCCTTTTTGACAGACAAGATGAATGCCTGGCGAGCAGCGTCTATGTTTGTCTCGACAACGATACCAGGGCCCTGTTCACTGCCATGTCGGTTTTCAAGCACGTGCGCAACGAAAAGGTGAAGATTGTTGTACGGTCCACACGCGATGCCGGCATCAGCAGTTTGCTCAGTGGCAGCGGCCGCCAGGACGCGGCAAGGATTGAATCCTTTGCCCTGCTCGACGAGGCATGCCAGACGGACATCATATTCGGGGGCTCTCATGAAACGATTGCCCGGGCCATCCACGAAGAATATGTGTCTAACAGGGAACGACTGGGGGAAACGCCGGAAACCAATCCTTCCATTACCGACTGGAAGAGCCTGCCCGAGCATCTGAAAGAATCCAACCGCCGTCAGGCAGACCACATCGGCGAGAAGCTCAGGAGCATTCAATGCGGCGTAGCCCCCCTGACCGACTGGGATGAGCAGCTGATACGGTTCAACGAAGATGAAGCCCTGCAGCTGGCACGCATGGAACATGAACGCTGGGTCGAAGAGCGCAGCGAGAAGGGCTGGAAACCAGGGAAAAAGAACGTCAGGAAAAAAACAACGCCTTTGCTGGTGCCGTGGGATGAAATGTCTGAAAAAGACAAAAGACACAACCTTGACATGGCCAGACAAATGCCGGCCTTCATGGCGAGGGCCGGCTTGAAGATCTTCCGTATGAAAAAAAAAGCGGCTAAGGTTCCCGTCTGCAAGAAAGATCATTTATAAACATTAAACCGAAGGATCATGAAAAAATTCATTTTTACAATTGTTTTTTGTTTTGTTGTCATATCTGCAAATGCTCAGGTATCTAAGCCTTCAGCAGGTGACATGTATTTTGAACTAAATGCCAGCGGGTTAAGCACCATTCGTGCCAACCTTAATGACACCTATGGAGGAGTCATGGTAAGGGTTTTCAAGTCAGAAACACGAGCGAATCGTTACACGGCAAACCTTGCCTTTTATATTCATGACGAATTTACCCTGAACCATATGCATTTTAATTACGGGATTGAAAACCACCGGCAAGGGACAGAACGCATGTCTCCCTATTGGGGATATGATTTTGGGTTTTTTGGCTTCGAGTCTGATGAGGTGGTATTGTTACTCAATGCCGGTTTATTCACTGGTTTTGATTATATCATTGGTGATGGTTTGTACCTGGGTACCGAAATGGGCTTGAGAATGTTCGTTGACCTTGACCCTTTTGAAGTGGTCTTGTCCGGAACCGTGATCAATGCTTCCCTAAGATTTGGTTACCGTTTTTAATGGTTTTCAACAGCTGAACCTTATCCTTTTGTCCCGGGTTTGTATCCGGTCATCCCCCGGTTGCGCAAATCGCCCTTTACCGCAGCATTTCTTGCTCCGCCGTTTTGGGCCAGTGTGAGCGATGCGAACACAGAGGCTTTTGGTGGTGGTTGAATCACCCCAATGGTGGATCACCGAAGGTAATCCGCTGCATCCGTATTTTGTTTTTTTACCTCTTTCCTTTTTTTTCTCGCGCTATATAGAAACAGAGGATAAGAGCCATCAAAGCAACCGCAAAAAGGTTGTGGGGCATCACTACCCCCTTTTGTATATCTTTGAAAGAAAAAACGGTGTCGCTGCTACGCATCTTTTTACAGTTCCTCAAGCTCGGGAGTATCGCATTTGGCGGTCCGGCGGCCCATGCCGGACTGATGGAGCAGGAGTTGGTGACCCGCAAAAGGTGGCTGACGGCCCAGACCTATCTTGATTACCTGGGATCGGTGAATCTGATCCCGGGGCCCAACTCCACCCAGCTCACCATGCTGGTAGGATACCGGTTGCGTGGCTTCGGCGGAATGGTTGCCGGCGGACTGGGTTTTGTGCTGCCTGCCGCGCTGATCAGCGCATTGCTGGCGTGGGTATATGTGCACCTCGGACATGTCCCGTTTGTTGAGAGCTTGTTTTACGGGATCCAGCCGGCGGTGATCGCCGTCATCGTGGGGGCCATTTACAAGCTGGGGAAGAGAGCCCTGAAGGATGTTTGGCTGGGAGTGCTGGGCGCCCTGGTGCTCACGGCCACGTTGCTGGGGCTGAACGAGATCACCGCCATCCTTGGCGCGGGTGTGGTTGGTATGACAGCTTACGCTGCGAAATCCGGGTTCGGTGGCGGAAAACATGTGCGCAGCATCGCCCCGTTTTTGCTGCTTCAGGCCCTGGGGAGTGCTGCAACGGGCTACTCCACACTGAAACTGTTCTGGATATTCTTCAAGATCGGGGCGGTGCTTTTTGGCACGGGATACGTACTGGTGGCGTATATGGACGGCGAGCTGGTGGAAAAGGCCGGGTGGCTTACGCGCGAACAGCTTTTGGATGCCATTGCCATCGGACAGTTCACCCCGGGGCCCATCCTTTCGGCTGCCACCTTTGCGGGCTATCTGCTCGAAGGATGGAAGGGCGCGGCAGTTGCTACTGCCGGCATCTTCCTGCCCAGCTTCTTCTTTATCATGGTCCTCTACCCCATCATCCCGCGACTGAGAAGGTCGCCATTCACAGCTGCCTTCCTCGACTCTGTCAACATGGGTGCCGTAGCCGTGATGTTGTCCGTAAGTGTCGTCATGACCACCGAGGTGGCCGCCGATCTGCCTGCAGCCATCATCATGGTGCTTGCATTGATTGCCGTGCTGGCTTTTAAACGGCTCAGTCCGGTATGGGTCATTTTAGCCGGGGCCATCGCCGGATCACTCCAGAGTTTCATTTAACATCACACCCTCCTGACTCCCCAGCTCCTGCTTCTTGCTTCTTGCTTTCTCCTTCTTTCTGCTTCTTATTTCTTACTACCTGACACTCTTACAAATTGCTTCCTGTTTCCATCAAAGATCTGTTACATTCTTCCCAACAGCCAAAAAACTATGTCTTTGGTATGGATTTTGCGAAAAATTACGTACCTTTGCAATGCATTCCACATGGGGCTGATATGGATTAGACAGCAGGTTTGGTGGAAATGTAAGCATGCCGAGCGTGGTGGATATGGCTCGTTAATCCCAAGTCACACCGCCTATAAACGGCAACAATAACTATGCAATGGCTGCCTGACAGAAGCTGTTAAGCACCATTTGTTTCCCGGGAAGCTACTCCTGGCTGCGTCCCTAAGGAAACATCAATAAAAGCCGGGATAAGCCATTCAAAGCCCTGGTGGATGGTCGAAAACATGAAGGGCTCAGGCAAGCGTCCGGATCGCCTTTCTCCAAGGCCTTGCCGAAACCATAACGAAAGGCTAAGCATGTAGAAAGCATTTTTGCTGCTTGTTTGGACGAGGGTTCAAATCCCTCCAGCTCCACACGATTTATTCAGGAAACCCTGCAGATCGACATCTTGCAGGGTTTTTTTATCCCCCTGAAAAACCTTGTTGCCGCGATTGCCCCCGGCGGATGATAGGGCATACGGCCCGCGTCCATATTATCTCCCCCTGTGAACACCACCTGCAACCGTCCCCCGGCCCATGGTTTTTCAATGAACAAATTATATCGTATATTCGTACTATTATTTGACTTGAAGATCGACAAAAAACAAAAAATCGATATGCTCTCTTCTTACGACACGTTTTGACGCAGGCGTGATATATCTTTGGGGATTGTTTTACATTGCTTATCAAATGAAAAAAAACGAAAGCATAAAAATCGATCTAAAGTATCTCGATAAACTGATCCGGTACTCTCATGATGTACTGGTCTTTTTTAGTGAACAGGGAAAAGAGATGTTTGTCAGTCCTTCGGTGGAAAGGATCCTTGGGTATTCACCCGAAGAGATGATCCGCTCTTCGGGGTGGCAATTGATCCATCCGGATGATCTGCCGTCTGTCAAGGCATCTTTCGACAATTTTAAAAAAGAGCCGGGCTCTACCATCTATAACCAGCACCGCATGCTTCATAAAAACGGGTCCTGGGTCCATGTTGAAGCGGTCGGGATCAACCTGCTCAAAGAAGAAAACATCAAAGGTTTTGTTTTCAATATACGCGATTTGACCCAACGGCACAAGATTGAAAAAGCCCAGATGGCTACAAGGCAAAAGATAAGGAAATCTGAGCAGAGATTCAAGGCGCTGTTCAATGCAAATAGGGATGGCATTGTTAAAACCGACCTGAAAGGCAACTTTATAGAAGCCAACAAAGCATTTTATAAAATACTTGGCCTTAAGTATCCGGGCAGGTTGCCCCGCAACTACAAAGACGTTACCCCTCAGCAATGGCATGCCATCGATGATAACATCAATGTCAGGCAGGTGTTTGAAAGAGGTTATTCTGATGTATTCGAGAAGGAGTATATCCGGAAAGACGGGTCTACCGTCCCTGTCAGCCTGATAGTCTATTTGATCAAAGACAATGGGAAGCCCGTCGGGATGTGGGGAATTGTGCGGGACCTTAGCGAACAAAAGCGCAATGAGAAAAGATTGGAGCTGGCCTTTCAAAAGCTGGAGAGCATGAACAGGCATTTGATCGAGGC
>SLCY01000005.1 GCA_007125585.1 Bacteroidales bacterium | reverse complement strand
GGTTGAGGTTGAGGTTGAGGTTGAGGTTGAGGTTGAGGTTGAGGTTGAGGTTGAGGTTGAGGTTGAGGTTGAGGTTGAGGTTGAGGTTGAGGTTGAGGTTGAGGTTGAGGTTGAGGTTGAGATTGAGGTTGAGGTTGAGGTTGAGGTTGAGGTTGAGGTTGAGGTTGAGGTTGAGGTTGAGGTTGAGGTTGAGGTTGAGGTTAAGGTTAAGGTTGAGGTTGAGGTTGAGGTTGAGGTTGAGGTTAAGGTTGAGGTTGAGGTTAAGGTTGAGGGATATACAGGGTTGCTGCAAATTCAGTAATTTTGCAGTATATAATGGAGTAATGAAAAAGATTAGCCTGCTAATTCTGCTGTTTGCCGTATTTGTGATACCCGGGGCGTCTCCCGTATCGGCTCAGCATCTGTCTGATGGGGCAAAGATCTCCCTGCTGACGGCCAGTCCGGGAGATGAGCTGTATGCCGCATTTGGTCATAGCGCCCTGTGGGTTTATGACCCTGTCAGTGACATCGATGAGGTTTACAACTGGGGGACATTTGACTTTGACACCCCGAACTTCTACCTGAAGTTCTTGCAGGGGCGATTGTTGTATAAGTTGTCTGTGACTTCCATCAATGTGTTTTTACAGGAATATCGTTATGGAGGGCGTGCGGTTTATGAGCAGGAGCTTAAGCTCTCCGGTGAAGAAAAAGAGCGTATTTATCAATTTCTCCAGGTAAACCGCCGGCCGGAAAACATCCATTACCTTTACGACTTTTTCTATGACAACTGTGCCACGCGCATCCGCGACCTGGTTGATGAGCTGCTTGAGGTGGACTGGGGGCCTGATCCCCATCCCCATGAGGAACGCAGCTTTCGCGATATGCTACAGCCTTATGTGGGCCATATGCCATGGATCACTTTCGGCATTGACATCCTCCTGGGGATGCCTGCCGACAAAAGGGCGACGCCCTGGCACTATATGTTTCTGCCTGACGAGATGTTCATCGCCTTTCAGCATGCACGGCACAGCGATGGCCGTTTGCTTGTGCGTTCATACAACGAATTGCTGCCTGAGCGAATAGAACGGGGCACCACTTTCCCTGTAACACCAACCTGGGCCTTTTGGCTGTTGTTTGCAGCCGGCTGTCTGACACTGCTCCGTAAAAGGGTATTTATGGCCTTTAGCATGACATATTTCTTTCTGTTGGGGCTGTTGGGGCTGCTGGTGTTTTTTATGTGGTTCCTGTCAGATCATATAGCCACGGCGATGAACCTGAACCTGTTGTGGGCGATTCCCACCCATCTGTACTTTGCATTCAAAATAAGGTCGGGCAAACGTGAGAAACTGTCAGTATTGTATTTTCGTATCGTCTTGTTTCTTCTTCTTGCACTGCTTGTTTTGTGGCCATTTCTTCCACAGGATCTGCATCCTGCATTCTTCCCCGTCATTGCCCTTGCTGCAGTCCTTGTGGCCGGTAACTCATTCTTGCCAAGATACAAACCACAAACAGAAAACAGCCAAAGGTAAGGATTCACCATCAGTCCCGGGCGTTTAATGCTGAACACAGCCAAAGCACATTGGCTAATTAAATCAACCAGCACATCAGCTAATTAGCACATCAGCTAATTAAATCAATCAGCACATTAGCTAATTAGCACATTAGCTAATTAAATCAACCAGCACATCAGCTAATTAGCACATTGGCTAATTAAATCAATCAGCACATTAGCTAATTAGCACATTAGCTAATTAAATCAATCAGCACATCAGCTAATTAGCACATTGGCTAATTAAATCAATCAGCACATCAGCTAATTAGCACATCAGCTAATTAAATCAACCAGCACATTGACAAAAAACACTATCTTTGCACCCTGAATTCAGCCCCGTTTATTTGTCCGATACGATCTGCGGCGACTTATCAACAAATTCCTGTTGATAAATTTGTCGAAACCGAAAGGAAGTTTTATCTTTGCACCCCCTTACGCGGGGTAATGGGTGCATTAATCAATATGACACAGCAAATTAAGCCAAGCGATGAATACATTAAGCTACAAGACCACTTCGGCGAACAAGCAAACGGTTGAAAAGGAATGGGTAATTGTTGATGCCGGTGACGAGATACTGGGCCGTCTTGCCAGCAAGGTGGCAAAGATACTGAGGGGTAAGCACAAGCCCTATTTTACGCCACATGTTGACTGCGGTGATCATGTGATCGTGATCAATGCAGAAAAGGTCCGGCTTTCCGGCAACAAAATGGACCAGAAAGAGTATGTCCGCCATACCGGATATCCCGGTGGACAGCGCTTTTTTTCAGCAAGCCAGATGATGGCCAGGAAACCCACTTTCATGGTTGAAAAAGCCATCAAAGGGATGCTTCCCAAAAACAAGCTTGGCAGCCAGATGTTCCGCAACCTGCACGTCTACCAGGGTAGCGAGCACCCCCATAAAGGCCAGCAACCCAAAGTAATCAATCTCAATTCAATCAAGTAACGATGGAAGTAATCAACACATCAGGAAGAAGAAAGACCGCCGTTGCACGTGTTTATCTGAAGCCGGGCAATGGGCAGATCATCGTCAACAAAAAGGATTACAAAGAATATTTTCCCACAGGCGTTTTACAATACATTGCTAACCAGCCTTTTGAGATCACCAAGAATGAGGGCAAGTATGATGTCATGGTGAACCTGAATGGGGGAGGCATCAAGGGTCAGGCCGAGGCGATGCGCCTTGCCGTTTCCAAGGCCCTCATCGCGATAGACGCTGAACACAGGCCGCCACTCAAGGCAAAAGGGCTCCTCAGGCGGGATCCCAGAATGGTTGAGAGAAAGAAACCAGGTCAGCCAAAGGCCCGGAAGAAATTCCAGTTCAGCAAACGTTAATCACTTTATATACCATCTTACATCATGGCAAGAACCAATTATAACGAACTGTTAGATGCAGGTGTCCATTTTGGCCACCTGAAGCGGAAGTGGAACCCCAACATGGCGCCGTATATTTTTATGGAACGCAACGGGATCCATATTATCGATCTCAACAAGACCATTGCCAAGGTTGATGAGGCGGCTGCCGCCCTGAAACAAATTGCCAGATCGGGAAAGAAGATCTTGTTTGTTGCCACCAAGAAACAAGCCCAGGATACCGTCAAGGAGCTGGTGAAGCAGATCAACATGCCTTATGTTACCGAGCGCTGGCCGGGAGGCATGCTTACCAACTTCGCCACCATCCGCAAAGCTGTGCGCAAGATGGGTGCCATCGACAAGATGGCCACCGACGGCACCTTCGACAACATGTCGAAAAGGGAGCGGCTGCATGTGATGAGGGAACGTGCCAAGCTGGAAAAGCAGCTGGGCAGCATTTCCGACCTCAACAGGCTGCCTGCCGCCATCTTCGTTGTAGATATCTGTAAGGAACACATCGCGGTGAAAGAGGCCAAGAAACTCAATATCCCAACCTTCGCCATCGTGGATACCAACGCCAACCCGTTGGACGTTGATTTCTCCATTCCTGCCAACGATGACGCATCAAAGTCTATTCACATCATCGTGAAGCTGATGGTGGAAGCTGTCCAGGAAGGACTGGCGGAAAGGAAGCTTGAAAAAGACAAGGCTGCCGAAGAGGAAGAAGAAAGAGAACGTGAGGAAGAAAAGGAAAGGCAGCGCCTGAAGGCGCTTGAGGAAGCAGACGATGAAGAACTCTCGGCCGACGAACTGGAGGAAAAGAAGATGCGCCTGGCGAAAAAAGCCAAATTAAAGGAAGAGGAAAGTGAAAAGGAGCGAAAAGGCATAAAGCCTGGCGCAAAGAAGCAGACAGGAAGAAGGCCCAGGAAGTAGCCTTTCTATGGCGTTCCCTGGTGAATATAATTGTATAATCTAATAAATAATTGACAATGTCAAAGATAACCGCCACCCAGGTAAATGAGTTACGGAAGAAAACAGGTGCCGGCATGATGGACTGCAAAAAGGCACTGGTAGAAGCAGCGGGTGATTTTGAGAAAGCCACCGATATTCTGCGAAAAAAAGGACAAAAGCTTGCCAGCAGCCGCGCCGGACGTGCTGCGAATGAAGGTGTGGTATTGGGTACCACAAATGCTACAAAAAACAAGGCCTTTGCTGTTATGCTCAACTGTGAGACAGACTTCGTGGCCCAAAACCAGGATGTGATAGACTTTGCCGGTGACATTCTTCAACTGGCCGTTGATAAAGAACCCGCGACACTTGAAGAGTTGAAGGCCGCAGACCTGAACGGCCGTACGGTGGAGGAGAACATTACCGACATGATTGGCAAGACCGGCGAAAAGATGGAACTTGGAAGCTACGAGATGGTCACAGGCGAAAAGGCGTTTGCCTACACCCATCCGGGCAACAAGATCGCTGCCATTGCAGCACTTAACAAGTCGGATCTCAGCGATATCGATACCATCGGCAAAGATGTGGTGATGCAGATCGCCGCCATGGCTCCGGTAGCTATTGACAAGGACGATGTGGATCCGGTGATCGTTGAAAAAGAGATAGAGATCGGCAAAGACCAGGCCCGCCAGGAAGGAAAGCCCGAAGAGTTGCTGGAAAAGATCGCCATGGGCAAGCTGAACAAGTTTTTTAAGGAGAGTACCCTGATCAACCAGCAATTCATTAAAGACAGTAAAAAAACGGTCGGGCAGATGTTGCAAGCTGGCGACAAAGGCCTTATGGTTGTTGACTTCAAGCGCCTTTCGTTGACGTAACCAACGTGCCACGCTGCTTGCCGGTCACTACAATATCGTACAGCACACCCTTCTCATTGACGTTGAAAACGATGATGGGAAGGGTGTTTTCTTTGCATAGCGTGAATGCAGTGATATCCATCACCTTCAAATTTTTTTCGATCGCTTCGTCAAAGCTCAGGGTGTTGTATCGCACCGCACCCGAATCTTTTTCAGGGTCAGCGGAATAGATGCCATCCACCCGGGTGCCCTTGAGGATCACGTCGGCCTGGACTTCCAGTGCACGCAAGGCCGCTGCCGAATCGGTGGTAAAGAAAGGGTTGCCGGTGCCCCCGGCAATGATCACCACATGGCCATCCCGAAGGAGCCTGACCGCCCGCTTGCGACCCATCTTCTCACAAATGGTATCAAGGGGGATGCCCGACAAAACCGTCGCCTTCAACCCCATGTCCTCCAACACCGACTGCAACGCAATGCTGTTGATGATGGTCGCCAACATCCCCATCTGGTCACCCTGGACCCTGTCAAAACCTTTTTCAGTGCCCTGTAATCCCCTAAAAATATTCCCGCCACCCAACACAATGGCGACCTCTGTCCCATGATCCCTGAGCGCCTTGATCTCCCGGGCATAACCCTGAAGCGCTCCGGCATCTATGCCCAAAGAGGTGCCTCCTGCCAGCGACTCCCCGCTGAGCTTTAACAATATCCGCTGAAATTTTCCCATGATAAATTGTGGTTGGTGTTATTTTGCAAGTTTACGGTTTTTTTGTCATTCTGACGCCGGTAAAAGGCCATTTTGTCAACGGATGACAGAAGAACGATGGAACGAAGCTTTTGGCTGTTGGCTGTTAGCTATTGGCTATTAAACCTTTAAACCCTTAAACCCTTCAACCTCTTTGACCTTTTGACAAATGATAAACATTAATAAGCAAGCGACGACCAGGTGAAAGACCTTGAGATATTTTTCATTCGTCTGTGTGTAATTTTGAATGAAAAAAAATCATGTATATTTGTAGAGATAAACCAAAAAGGCGATCAACATGGAGGAATCGTTGGATTTTATATTCGCGGAAACGGAGGAAAAGATGGGTAAGGCCATCACCCACCTGGAGAATGAGCTGAGCAAGATACGTGCCGGCAAAGCCAGTCCGCAGATGTTGGATAATGTTAAAGTGGACTATTACGGGGTGCTTACACCTTTGTCGCAGATGTCTAACATCAACACGCCTGATCCGCGGAACATTTTGGTACAACCCTGGGATAAGAATATGCTGGAGCCCATTGAGAAAGCCATTCAGGCAGCCAACCTGGGGTTCAATCCGCAAAACGACGGCACCCAGGTGCGCATTGCAGTGCCTCCGCTTACCGAGGAAAGACGAAAGGAGCTGGTAAAAAGGGTGAAGAGCGAAGCGGAAAACACCAAGGTCAGTATACGCAATATTCGCAGGGATGCTTTGGATGCTGCAAAAAATCTTGAAAAAGAGGGTGCCCCTGAAGACCTCGTGAAAGTGCTGGAGCACAACATCCAGGAGCTGACCAATGAACACACCGCCAAGGTCGACAAGATGGTGGAGGGGAAAGAAGAAGATATCATGACGATTTGATGCCGGCTGTCACAAATTTTCCGGTGACGGTGCCCGGATCATGTTTCTCCAGAACCTCCTTTGCTTTAGAAGAGTCTCGGTTTAGCTGGAGTTTCAACTCTGTTAGTGAGTTGAACCGCATCTCGTCACGTATGCGGGCCAGAAAACTTATGGATATCCATTGACCGTATATGTCCTCCTCAAAATCAAAGAGATGGGCTTCGATGGTCACATTCTCCATGTCGAGTGTTGGCCGGATGCCAATATTTATCATGCCCCGGTACCAATTCTGCCTTGAGTTGACAAGTGCCGCATAGACACCCTGGCCGGGAAGCACCTTTAAATGGTCTGCTACCCGGAGGTTTGCTGTTGGGTAGCCGATGGTCCGGCCTATCTTGTTGCCTTCTACAACATGGCCACCCAAAGGAAATGCATAGCCCATGCATTGCAATGCTTCTTCCACCCGGCCTTCCCCTATCAAGTTCACCAGAGCGCCGTGCCCCCCGGTGTCTTTCCCGTGAAACGTCCCATCAACATGACTGGCTGGCAAAGCGGATTCCTGGGTCCCTTTTTGCAACAACTGCCCGAATAACGTATTGTCCCATATGTCTGCCCCCGGGACCAGGACCCCTGTTTTTTTTTGCAGAAGGCCGGGATCGACAGGCCAGCGAGGGACTTCATATGTGCTGCAGGAAGGTGAAACAATCCACGGCATGATATGGTGGTATCCCATGCTGTTGAGCATTTGCAGGCACTCATCCGGCGACAGCAAAGCAGGGGAGGCCTTGGGTGGCAAAGGCCCCTGCCGGTCGACGGTACACAAGATCACCAGCAGGTGCGAACGGTCGCCATCGCAAAGGTCAGCGCCGTAAGTCAACAACTCGCGGTGATGGTCAAGCATCCCGTCAAAAAAAGACATCACACAGGCCCTGAAACCCGGACCTGCCGCCAACTGTTCCCCTGTAACCAATAACCCCTTCCTGTCTGTGTCCATAACATCCCAAATATACATGATTTTTTTTCATTCAAAATTACACACTGACAGCCGAAAAAACGGACCGGCATTGCCGTCATTGGCAGGGGAAACATACAATGAATAGACATTCAAAACGTTGTAAGAAAAAGAAAGTTGTAAAATATGTCGTACATTCGCAATGATAACAACCATCAACAACCCCGGTCCCGGGGCGCCGGAAAGTTTGGGATCCCCCGGGGCGTCAAATTGTGGGATAAACACTGACATTATCATCATGTTATGACGAAGCAAGACAAGCGTTCCGGTAGGGTGGCGCAGGTCATCGGCCCCGTGGTGGATGTGATCTTCGAGGGCCAGAAAGGGCTGCCTGAGATCTATGAGGCACTGGAGGTGTTTAGTGAGCAGGGGCATCGTATCGTCCTTGAATGCCAGCAGCACCTTGGGGAAGACACGGTTAGA
This sequence comes from Bacteroidales bacterium, assembly GCA_007125585.1. Taxonomy (GTDB): domain Bacteria; phylum Bacteroidota; class Bacteroidia; order Bacteroidales; family UBA7960; genus PUPG01. The sequence goes on along the minus strand of SLCY01000005.1, from coordinate 6,274 downwards.
AGCATTGCCATGGATGGCACTGATGGCATTTCACGGGGTATGCCGGTGATGCGGACCGGGGGCCCCATAACGATGCCGGCCGGGGAAGAGGTCCGTGGCCGTCTGTTCAATGTGATCGGCGAACCCATAGACGGTCTTGGGCCGGTAAAGACAGAAAAGCGCTACGACATACACAGCGATCCGCCGAAGTATGATGACCTGAAGACCGGCGACGAAATATTGTTTACCGGTATCAAGGTGATTGATCTGCTCACCCCTTATCCCAAGGGCGGCAAGATCGGGCTGTTTGGCGGTGCGGGCGTGGGGAAGACCATCCTGATCATGGAACTGATCAATAATATTGCCAAAAGCTATGAGGGCAAAAGTGTTTTTGCCGGTGTTGGTGAGCGTACACGTGAGGGCAATGACCTTCTTCGGGAGATGATAGAGTCGGGCGTCATCAATTATGGAAAGGCGTTCAGGAAAGGGATGGAAGAAGGGAAGTGGGACCTTTCCCTTGTAGACCCCGAGGCGGTTGCTTCGTCGCATGCCACCCTGGTGTTCGGCCAAATGAACGAACCGCCAGGAGCCCGCGCGCGCGTGGCCTTATCGGGACTGGCCCTGGCAGAATATTTCCGCGACGGGGGAGAAGGGGAGACTGGCAGCGACATCCTCTTCTTTATTGACAATATCTTTCGCTTCACACAAGCCGGCTCAGAAGTGTCGGCACTCCTGGGACGGATGCCGTCGGCCGTAGGTTATCAGCCCACACTGGCCACAGAAATGGGACTCCTCCAGGAAAGGATCACCTCGACAAAAAAGGGGTCCATCACCTCTATACAAGCCATCTATGTGCCTGCAGACGACCTGACCGACCCGGGACCAGCAACCGCTTTCGCACACCTGGACGCCACCACCGTGCTCAGCAGAAAAATATTTGAACTGGGGATCTATCCCTCCGTCGACCCGCTCGACTCCACCTCACGACTCCTATCACCCGATATCGTCGGCGAGGAACACTACAGGGTGGCACAGGAAGTGAAACGGATCCTGCAGCGATACAAAGAACTGCAGGACATCATCGCCATTCTTGGCATCGAAGAACTTTCGGAAGAGGACCAGCTGATTGTAAAACGTGCCCGAAAGGTCCAACGATTCCTCAGCCAGCCGTTTTTCGTTGCAGAACAATTTACCGGCCAGAAAGGGACCTTCGTGCCCGTCGAAGAAACAGTAAAGGGTTTCTCTTTGATACTGAGCGGAGATATGGACCAGTGTCCTGAATCGGCCTTCAACCTGGCCGGCAATATAGAGATGGTGAAAGAAAAGGGCAATGCCATGGCCAGCAACAACCAACAAGTGAAAGATGCTTCTTAAAGTCGTCAATCCTAAGGAGATCATCTATCAGGGAGAAGTGAGCCTGGTGCAGATGCCCGGAGAGATGGGTTCATTTGAGGTGTTGAAGAACCATGCACCCATCGTTGCACTCCTGGAAAGCGGCAGGGTAAAGATCATCGACAGCCGGCGCAACATCATCTTTTTGAATATCACCAGCGGGGTCGTGCACGTGCGAAACAATCATATTATCATCGTCACGGAGCAAGAACAGACATAACGACCCATCATTTTTTTCGTATATTTACAGAAAAAACAAATGTTGAAAAAACGGTGGGTGCTCAAAGATGATGCACATGATGGTATCGTTGAGAAGCTGGCCACCACCCTTAAAATAGACCCTGTACTGGCCCGGTTGCTTGCGCAAAGGGGAATAGACAGTTATGGGGAGGCACGAGACTTTTTTCGGCCGTCAATGGACAACCTGCATGATCCGTTCCTGTTGAAAGATATGGGCGTGGCGGTTGAGCGGATTGAACAGGCAATTGCAAAGGGTGAGCGGATACTGGTTTATGGCGATTATGACGTTGACGGCACAACAGCCGTTGCCCTGGTGTATGACTTCCTGAAAGAATTTCACCACAATATCGATTACTATATCCCCGATCGCTACAAGGAGGGTTACGGCGTTTCACTTAAGAGCATCGATTATGCGAAAGAGACAGGAGTGGGCCTGATCATCTCACTCGACTGCGGCATTAAAGCGCACAAGCAAATCGATTATGCCACGGGGCTCGGCATTGATTTTATCGTGGTCGACCACCACAGACCGGGAAGCATACCCATGTCTGCCAAGGCGGTGATAGACCCCAAACAACATGACTGTCCCTATCCTTTCAAGGAGCTGTCGGGATGTGGCCTGGGGTTTAAGCTGGCACAGGCGTTCTATCAAAAAAGAAACCTGCCTTTCAATGACCTGGAACGTTTTCTTGATTTGGTGGTGGTGAGCATCGCAGCCGATGTGGTGCCCATTGTCGGAGAAAACAGGGTGCTGGCCCATTACGGATTAAAACGCCTGAACCTTCACCCCAGGGCCGGCCTGGAGTCTATTCTTTTTTACAGCAATGTTTTCCGAAAAGCCCACGCAGACAATGTCTCGGCCTTTACCAGGGAAATAGGCATCAGCGACCTGATGTTCCTCATCGGTCCGAAGATCAATGCAGCAGGCAGGATAGAAAACGGGAAAAAAGCGGTTGACCTGCTTGTCTGTAAGAAGATGGGCGACACCCATAACCTCACCATCGATATCAACGACAACAATACCGAACGGCGAAGCCTCGATACCGACATTACCCGGCAAGCCATGGAGCTTATCGCCAATAGCCCTGAACTTCAAAACAGCAAAGCCACCCTGCTTTTTGACCCTTCGTGGCACAAAGGGGTGATTGGCATCGTGGCATCACGCCTCATTGAAACATATTACCGGCCCACCATCATCCTCACCGAATCAAACGGACTGATCACAGGCTCTGCCAGGTCGGTAAAGGACTTTGATGTGTATGATGCCATCGACGCCTGCAGTGAACTGCTGGAGCATTTCGGGGGACATAAATACGCGGCAGGACTTAGCATCAGGCCGGAAAACCTGGATGCGTTCAAACAAAAGTTTCTGCAAGTGGTCGAAGATACCATTGCCGACGATATGCTTATCCCGCAAATCGAAGTGCATGCAGAGATCAGCCTGCCAAGCATTGCAGGCAAGTTTTTCCGCGTCCTTAAACAATTTGCCCCCTTTGGGCCCGGTAACCCCAACCCGGTGTTCGTGTCACGAAACTGTACCACCCAGGGCAATGTTCGCGTTGTCGGCAACAAGCACCTGAAGTTCAAAGCTATCCAGCCTTCAATGGGGCCGGGCGACATGCCAGCCATCGCCTTTCAACAAGGGCACCAGCTAAAGAAAATGCAGGCTGTAAAATATTTCGACCTGGCCTACCAGGTTGAGGAAAATGAATGGAATGGCCAGGTGAACCTGCAACTTAACGTGAAAGACATAACGTTTGGATGAGGGAGAATAACGCTGAGCAATCGGAAGACCGGACAGGACACAAGATGCTTTAACGATGGAAGGGATTAATGGTTTCAGGGCCGGAGAACAAGGTACAGGAATGTTTCATGGTTTAAAAGTTTAAAAATTTGATGGCTCGGAAACTGAAAAGTCGTAAATTAGGGCTGTTGGTCCCGACGGCGTGGGTACCCGGGAAGTGAAAAGTGATCATGATCCAGCCGTGGATCCTCAAACCCAGGGGCCGGGTTGAATGAAGGACAGGCGGGGGCAAGAAGAACCCCTGAATATGTAAAAAATATCCGGGTGATAACAATCATTCATATACTGCAATATACCATTAAGGAGAATAGCTTGTGGGGCCGTAATAAACCACTTTAAAAAGCGGGGCGTAACCGAAAAGCCAAAAGAGTAGGGACACCAAAACCTAATAAAAATGGAACAAGTACACAATCAGGTAATTAAAACGAGTGACTGGGTGATTACGCTGTTAATTACGGCCATTCCGTTGGTCGGACTGATCATGCTTTTTGTTTGGGCATTCGGGAGTAACACACAGGTCTGTAAGGCCAATTGGGCAAAGGCCATGTTGATCTGGATCGCGATCATCATCGGTTTTTATATTCTGATAGCGATAATTTTTGGTGCAGCGTTCTTGTCAAGGTTATGATGTAGCGCCTTCGGTTACTTTCTTCCGAAGTCTGCAGGGATCTCTCCCCAGGCTTCGGTTTCCCATTTCAGGATGGGGGTTTCCCAGGTGTTGTTCGCAAGCCACTCTTCAGCGCGTTGTATCAGCTTGAAGAGCTCATGGTTTTCCGGCGTGGGCCGTACTTTGGTGCGGGCTTTTTTGTTGTGCACCCAGGTCATGGCGGTATGTGAGTCGGTATAGATTGGGCGCCGGATGTTATGCTTCTTGCACCAGGCAAGGGCGTGGACGATGGCGAGGAATTCGCCAATGTTGTTGGACCCGCCGGCAAAAGGACCCATCCTGAAAAAACAGGCACCACTCAAGGTGTCCACTCCCTGGTACTCCATTTGGCCAGTGGTACTGTTGCAGGCAGCATCCACGGAAATGCTGTCCGTAACCGGCCTTCCTATTGCCTTCAGCTGCTCTTCCGACAAGCGGCTTTGATGCTTGTCTTTGCCTATGTAGTCGAGGTGGTTGCCCTCAAAAGCCTCCCACGCCTTTTCTTCCGTCGGGAACGACTTGTAGAGCGCACCATGATAGCCCTCCACGGCCTGACGACAGGCCTCCCAACTGTCGAAAACTCCCGTTTCATTGCCTCGCCAAACAGTATAAAACCTGGGTTTTGCCATCGGTTGATTGTTTCTGCATGCCCTCATATCGCCGCCAAAGGCTTCATCGATGATCCGCCCCGGGCAGGTTTCATCCCCTATTGATGCAACCTTTTTTCATGAACAGGCATGGTGTGTTTATCGTCCTGCTTTCTTTTCCGCATCACTCATCGCACCCCCTCCCTCCCGAACTCACCGCTCCTTCTTCCCAAAAGGGTCCCATCCCTGGGCGGTAAGCTTTATCAGCTGTCCGGAGCTTGTAAACATGTTGGCGCCCTGGCTGGCCTCTGTGACATGTCCGATGGGATGGATGGTTTTCACATCTTTGATCTTGTCATAATCTTTCTGGTTGATGCTGAAAAGCAACTCATAATCTTCCCCACCGCTAAGGGCGCAGGTTGTGGGATCAATATTGAACTCGTGGGCCGTCTGTGCCATGCGCTGGTCGACAGGGATCTTTTCTTCATAGATGGTTGCACCCACACCGGATCGCTTGCATATGTGCAATATTTCCGAAGCAAGTCCGTCGGATACGTCTATCATCGCGGTTGGCTTCACACCGGCCTGGTGCAACAGCTCTATGATGTCCCGCCTCGCTTCTGGCTTCAGCTGACGTTCCAGAATGTATGCGTAGTTGCCCATATCGGGCTGTACGTCGGGGTTGGCCTTGTATGCTTGTTTTTCGCGTTGCAGCACCAGCTGTCCGCAATAAGCCGCTCCCAGGTCGCCACTGACGAAAAGCAGGTCCATGGGACTGGCGCCGCTGCGATAGACCACTTGCTCTTTTTCAGCCTGTCCTGTTGCCGTGATGCTCAGAAAAAGTCCGGAGGGGCTTGTGGTGGTGTCGCCACCGGCCAGATCCACCTTGTACTTCTCACAGGCCAGCATCATGCCTGCATACAGCTCTTCAACGGCCTCCAGAGAATAACGGCGCGAAACGGCGATGCCGGCAAAGACCTGTTTCGGAAGGGCATTCATTGCGTATATGTCAGACAGGTTTACAACGATGGCCTTGTACCCCAGATGCTTCAAAGGCGTATATACTATGTCGAAATGTACACCCTCCACCAGTAAGTCCTTTGTGAGAATGGTCACCAGGGGGCCACAGTCAATCACCGCGGCATCATCACCCACACCCATCAGGGTCTCTGGGTGAAAATGCCGGATGCCCTTGGTTAAATGATCAATGAGGCCAAACTCACCGAGAGAGGCAATGTCCGTCAACGAGGTTTTCTTCTCTTTGTCCCTTGTCATGGTCTGTAATTGGTTTTATATCCGGGGTCCCCGTTTCCCTGAACCCCCTTATCATATAGCCCTTCCCACGCCCCAACAACCCTTCAACCCTTAAACCCTTAAACCCTTAAACCCCTCAACCCTTAAACCCTTCAACCCTTCAACTTTTAAACCCTTAAACCCCTTCAACTTTTAAACCCTTAAACCCTTCAACCCTTAAACTTTTAACCCCTTCAACCTTTCAACCCCTTCAACTTTTAAACCCTTAAACCCTTCAACCCTTCAACTTTTAAACCCTTCAACCCTTAAACTTTTAATCCCTTCAACCCTTAAACTTTTAATCCCTTCAACCCTTCAACTTTTAAACCCTTC
>SLCY01000076.1 GCA_007125585.1 Bacteroidales bacterium | reverse complement strand
TTAAACGTAAAAAAACATTAAAGCAGCTTATAAGGGATTTTACATCAGTCCTTTTGTTTGTGTACGAACAATGTAAAAAAGGGTTACGTTTTTGGCACAGGTTGTTTTCGGCATAAAATTGCCAACGACCGGTTATATGAAATGTGGCACGGCCGGCACTTGCGAGCTGCCAGCTCATCCGACGACATCTATGACGGGGTGTCTGTAATGAACGACCTGCCGTGGCTGTCGGGAGCACATACATGGTCAACCTGGCAAAGACGCGCCGTGTGGCGCGTCTTTGTGTGTCACCGGTCACCTTTTACTGGATGCAGGCTAAATGAAGACAGGGTGTTTGTCAATTGATATAGATCGGGCCATCGGGTCCGAGCGGGATGCCCAGCCACACCCATAGCATGAGGGTGGCGATCCACACGATTGCAAGGATCACGGTGTAGGGCAGCATGGTTGAGATGATGGTGCCGATGCCATAGCGTTCGTCGTACTTCTGTGCGAAGGTGACGATGAGGGCGAAGTAGCTCATCATGGGGGTTACCAGGTTGGTGAGGCTGTCGCCGATACGGAATGCCGCCTGGGTAATTCCCGGGTGGTAGGCGTTGTCGAGCAGCATGAGCATGGGGATGAAAACGGGAGCGATGATGGCCCATTTTGCGGAGGCGCTGCCCATGAAGAGGTTGATAAAGGCCGATAGTACCACAAAGGAGGCGATCAGTACCGGTCCGGTGAATCCGATGTCGCGCAATCCCGCGGCCCCTTTGATGGCAATGATCAATCCCAGGTTCGACTCGTTAAAGAAGTAAACGAATTGAGCCGCAAAGAATACGAGCACGATATAGCCTCCCATGCCGCTCATCGACTTGATGATGTGTTTCATCATGTCCTTGTCGTTGCGAATGGTCCCCACGATACGGCCGTATACCAGTGCGGGGATGAAGAAGAACAGCAGGATGCCGATGATGATGCCGTCGAAGAAGGGGGAGTGCAGCACGGATCCTGTATCCGGGTCGCGCAGCAGCCCGTTCTCGGGGATCACGGTGAAGGCCAGCATCGCCAGGAAGGCGATGGCGGAGATAGCTGCCCACCGGAGGCCTTTTTTCTCCTTCGGGGTGAGCTGCTCGATGGCAAAACGCTGGGCTGTGCCCTCATACTTGCCCAGGCGGGGTTCGACGACCCTGTCTGTAACCCACACACCTACAAAGAGCACAACAAAGCTGGATACGATCATGAAGTAATAGTTCACTGCGGGGTTGACCACCATGTCGGGGATGATGAGTTGTGCTGCCGACGTGGATATTCCTGCCAGTATGGGGTCGATGGAGCCGATGAAGAAGTTGGCGCCAAAGCCGCCGCTCACCCCGCAAAAGGCGGCAGCCAGTCCCGCCATGGGGTGGCGCCCGATGCCGTGGAAGATCATGGCGCCAAGCGGGATGAGGATCACATAACCGGCTTCTACCGCCAGTCCTGATATGATGCCTGCAAGCACCACGGCACCTGTGATCAGCCTGGGCGGGGCACCCAACACCAATGCGCGTATCATGATGGCAAACAGTCCGGTGCCCTCAGCCAGCCCGATGCCCACCATCACCACCAGGACATAACCCAGGGGCGGAAACCGCAAAAAGTTGTTCAGTATGTTGGTGTAGATCCAGCGTATGCCATCCCCGCTGAGCAGGTTTTTTACCGTTACCACCGTCCCGTCAACGGGATGTACCGCCGATACGCCCAGCCAGTGGCTGATGGTGGATATCAGGATCACAATCCCGGCGAGCATGGCAAAGATCGTGGCCGGGTGTGGCAGGCGGTTGCCTACGATCTCTATGTAGTCAAGCGACTTGCCGAAAACCTTTTTTGAAAACTTTTTGAATTTTGGAACAGGCATATTTTAGCTTCTGGTGTTTAGGGTTCGTTCGTCAGCTGAATCTCACATTACCATCCCAATACCGCTTCCGGGTATTTCTCCGGCTTTTCGTCCCTGGGCTTGTCCAGGCGCAGGTAGTGGTCGAACCATTCCATGGTGCGTACGAGGTAGTCGAGGCGGTGCACGTTGCGCCGGTTGCCGTGCCCTTCCCCTTCGTACCAGATCAGCCTGACCGGGGCTTTCCCGTGCAGCTTCAGTGCCCTGTACATCTCCAGGCTTTGCGAGGGGTGCACGCGGGGGTCTGCATCGCCGTGGAGGATCAGGGTGGGGGTGAGGCTCTGGTTGGCGTATTTCACCGGGCTCCGGCTGTACACATCCTGCCAGTCCTCATGCGTCCAGTAGCCCCAGTGCACCAGGTAGTCCTCCCAGGGGATGTCGGTGGTGTTGCGTTTGGATATCTGGTTGGAGATGCCGACGAACATCACGGCCGCTGCAAACCTGTCGGTATGGCGCGTGGCTGACCAGGCGGAGAAGTAGCCCCCGTAAGAGCCTCCGCCGATGCCCACCCTGTCGATGTCGGCATAGCCGATCCCGATGAGGTGGTCGATGCCGTCAATCACATCGTCGTACTCAACACCTACCAGGTCGCCATAGCCCGCCATGGTGAAGTCCACCCCACGTCCGGAGCTCGCACGGTAGTTCGGCATAAAGACGAAATAACCGCGTGCGGCTGCAACCTGTCCCCAGGTGCCGTAAGATGTGACCCAGCCATTCTGAACGGCCGCCTCAGGACCGCCATGGATGTAAACGATCATCGGGTACGTCTTCTCTTCATCGTGGTCGACAGGATAGAGCAACACGCCCTCTATATCGTGATCATCGCGCGCATGGTAGGTCAGCTTGCGCTGCTCCCCCAGGCGGATGTCGCCGAGCCAGGGATTATGGTCGGTATGGCGCGTCAGCAGATCGTTGTCCAGGTCGTAGGTGAACAGCTCGTTGGGATGCTGCCATGTGTTCCCTGCCAGGGTGATCATCCCGTCGTGGTATTGAAACCTTCGGAATACAACGGTTTCCGGTTCAATAAGGATGGTACGGCCTGCATCGTCAAGCCCTTGCCTGCTCAACACTATGTCGACACTCTCTTCGGCCGCATAAAGCAGGGTGCTGTCATTTTTCCAGGCAAAATCGATCACCGACAGCTCCATGCCTTCTACGTAATTTCTCAGCTCTTCGAACGATCTGTCGGTGTCCACGTCCATCACAAAGAGGCTGCCGTCGACGGCGTCTTCCTTTTTGCTGGCAGCACGGAAGGCCAGTTTGGTGCCGTCGGGACTGAATGCCATGTTGGCAAGCTTGCCGGGGTTGTCCATGATCATCTCGATGTCACCGGTCTGCAAGTCCACCAGGTGGATACGCTTGAACATGTAGCTGTCATCGACCAGGTTGCGGGGAGCGATGGCGGCTGCTGCAGAGTGTCCGTCGGGACTGAGGACGAAGTCGAAGACCGTCACCCCTTCGGTGACCTGCCTGGTGTCATGGGTGTTGATGTTGTACACATAGAGGTTACGGTGCACCCACTCCTCTTCATATACTTCGATCGCGATCCCCTTGTTGCGAAACTCGTCGCGCATGGGGTCCTGCTGTCCGAGAGAGACAAACGCCAGGGTCTCGTCATCGATGAAGGCGTAGCTCAACACGCTGGCGGTATGCTCGGTGAGGGCCTGCGGCTCACCGCCGCGAAGGCTCATGGCATAAACCTGTACGTGGGGAATGTCGGGCAGGTTGGCACGAAAGGTCACCGCATCGCCGGCGGGTGTCCATCCGAGACCGAAGATGAACCGGTTGCCTGTCATGAACGGGATCACTTCATCGTTTTGGATGTCATAAACGTACAGTTCGCGATAATCATTGCCGGCAGAATGTGTAAAGGGCCTTGGCACATTTACCGTAAAGGCAACGTATTGCCGGTCGGGCGACAAGGCCGTTTCAACCACTGTCTCCAGGTCGAAAAGGTTGTGTGTTGTCATCACGTCGCCGGCCCGGGCAACGGGCAGCGACAACCATAGTAAGGCGAGTAGCATTGTCAGTTTGCGCATTTTCT
>SLCY01000107.1 GCA_007125585.1 Bacteroidales bacterium | reverse complement strand
TCGTTGTCGGTGGTGGATATCAGCACCTCATACCTTTCGGCTCTGAATTCAGCTTGTTGAGCGATCGTTGCGATATGGAACATCAGCTCGATGATCTCATCTTCTTCAACTTCGCTGAACTCAATGGCTGGCGTGATCAGCCAGTTGTCGGGTGTATAGGCTGTGCCGTCAAACCAGGAGTAGGACATCATGTAGGTTTCGTATAATTCCTCCTCTTCGTCTTCCCAGTCAGTCCAGAACCAGCTAAAACCGTCGCCGTCGGCATCGATGTTGAGCCAACCTTCAGGCAGCCATGTGGAGGGTGTGTCCTCTTCGAGGCCTTCAAAGTGTTCGATAAAGGGCAACTCATGTACGACATCAGGATCTTCGTCATCAGCAATAACAAAAGGGAAGATGCCAAGGTCAAAATTTGCAGCGCCATCCGCTAGCAGAAATTCAGTGTTCAGCCATTCATTATTAGATTCCAGGATCCACTGAAGATAGTTTCCTTCGCCTGAACCGAGTTCTGATGTTATAGTGCTCAAGCCATATAGAACTTCTTCCGTAAGTGTTTCGTACACGTAAGGATCCAGATTGCTTACATCTACCCCGATAAGGTAGTCATCAGTAACATCGACCGGTGTGGCAAAGGTAATGTGATAGGCTGCTTCAAAAGAATACCCATCATCTGTCCATGATCCATGAATGTCTTCAAAATCAACATCCTCCTCATAGAGGACATCCCCGGGAACACCATCTGACATGTCCCAGACCTTAAAGGTTACATGTCCGGCTGTGCCCACTTTTGTGCCAAACCAATAGGTGGCCCCTACAATTTGATAAGGATTATCAACAATAAAATGTTGCCCGAACGCTATGTCTTCAAAAATATTGGTGCCAAAAACAAAGCCTGCTGCTTCGCTAAACCAATAGTTTCTCCACTCAGTGGTTTCGAAATCAGTTACCCCGGGCATCAGCATTTTTGGGTCTCCGTCACGACTGACAGCCTTGGCTGTCTCATCCAAATGTTGGCTGGGTTTTAGTATCAAATCGTGTTCGGGAATAATTTGCTCTCGTTGGGCAACGACACCCAATGTTGCAACAACAAGCAATAAAGTAAAGATTTTCTTCATGATTTAAGGGTTTTTGTTAAACAATCAATAAAATTCCAGAATAGGTTTTCACAACAAAGTTAAACATTCCGGGCAAAAAAAAAAATACAATGAACACAAATCTATACTTTTGGTCGTTTTTTTGCAGAGATGATGAAAAACTTCAAGACGTGGGCCGGCTAAAACAGCGTTGACACGACACGAGTGACAAGGGGCCCTGAACAGGAAAACAACAATGAAAAACCTGAAAAGGTTCAACCAAACGGGCTAACGGGGCAGGTCAACCCGTCAGTCATTGCTGGTGGGACCCCTTCCTCTCCTCAAAATAATTCTCCATCATCTGCCTGAACTCCTCCATCGTCATGTCGTACTGCGGGGTAAGGCTGTGTTTGCCCGGGAAGTTTTCCATGTGGAGGGTGCTGGTGGGGAAGGCGAAGCGTACGCCGAGCTTTTCTGCAAGGCGAACGATTTCAATGAGTACCTCGTGCCGGGCCTTCAGCTCTCCGGGCCAGCTGGGCACGGCAAAGAAGATGTAGAACATGATCTTAAGCGAAAAGTCGCCCATCTCGTTAAATTCCACGATGTAAAAGTCCTTGCGGGTGTCGGGGTGTTCTTCCACGATTTTGCGGAGGCCCTGTACGAAGACTTCGATAAGGTCGGGCGGGGTATCATACGTGATTGCGATATGCATGAAAAAGCGACGGTATTGGCGCAAGCCGTGGTTGTCGATAGAGGAGTCGGCCAGCCTGCCGTTGGGCACATATATCAGGGAGTTGCGGAAGGTCCGGATACGGGTGGAACGGAAGCCGATCTCCTCCACAGTACCGTCCATGTCGCCGCTGGTGATCCAGTGACCAACAGAAAAAGGCCTGTCGATAAAGATCATCAGGGAGCCGAAGAAGTTCTTCAGGGTGTCCTGGGCCGCCAGCGCCAGCGCCAACCCGCCGATCGAAAGCCCGGCAAGGAGTGCTGTGATGTTTACATCCAGGTTCTGCAAAATGAAAAGACCGCCTACAGTGACAACGAAAACGCGAAGGACCTTGCGAATGAGAGGGATCACATGGTTGTCAAGGCTGCTTTCGCTTTGGCCGGCCAGCTTCTCAAGGTACAGGGAGAACACGTCAACAAGCTTGTAAAACATCAGGGTGGCAAAGAGCGGCAGGATGGCCCGGAAAGCGAAAGTAAAGTATTTGGCCACCTCTGCAGGAAGTTGTAACAGGGGAAAGACCACCATGATGAACAGGAAGACGACAAAAAGGCTGAGCGGCCTGGCCACCGGCAGAAGATAAGGCCGCACCAGTTTGTCGTAGCCCATTTTGGTTGCGCCCTGATAAAGGGCTCTGCTCAGCAGAAAAGAAAGCAGTTTATGGATCAGGAAGCTGACAAGGATCAGCAGCAATATGCCCAGGTGTTGCCAGATGTAAAGACCGACAAATTTGTATTTCCCGGCAGAAGGGAACAGGTCAATCAACACGTCTGGCCCAAAAGGGAAAACCTCCCGGTGGAGGCGGTCGACGCTGCGGATGCTTTCCAGGCTGTAAAGCCAGCGATCACCCCGCTTTTCGAGATATATTTCCGGCAGGTGATGTGTTGGAGTGTATATGTTTTCATCATGAATGGTGTCACTGTAAAATGGGTCGTTGGGGGCTGCATCTACGTCGATGTAGTAACCCTTGCCGTCAAAGACCTGCTTCAACCGGATGGCTGCATCCCTTGCCTCTTCGAGGGTCAGCTCAGGATGCATAAAGGCCTGAGCCGCCTTGTTGGCATCATAGCTTTCGGGTTGAAGAAAGTGAAGGTGGGTGAGCAAGGTATGATATGGCGTTCGCACATCGACCCGTGCCTCTTCTCCGGTTCGCGCGGCAGCATCTTCAACGGAAGCCATTGAAGTCACAGGCCGGACAAGCAACAGCAGCACCAGGCAAACAAAGGCTGTTCTGTGTTTCATCGTTCGTGGTTTGATAACAGGAGATATCACCTGTCTCCGTTGTGAAGGTTTTGTCAAAAATAAACAATTGAAACGGTACCTGCAAACCGCTTACAATCATCAGAAGCAAAAAGCCTTTCAAGCCGTAAACCACTGTCGAAAAAAACCCGGCCGTCCTGAAAGTGGCCCGGAAAACTGTGAAACCAGGCTCTTTCGCCATCGAAAAGCTGATCCATGGAGGGGCCTGCATTGTACGCAGTGAAGCTGGATGCCGAATGCGAAGTGAACCGGGTGCACCCTTTTAGCAACGACAGGCGATATACAAAATTTCATATCTTTGGATGGCATATAAAACCTGAGGCGGTGGGAAAAGCAAAGAAGTTTGGTGCGTTTGGCGGCGTTTTTACCCCGTCAATATTGGCCATCCTTGGCGTGATCATGTATCTTCGCCTGCCATGGATCGTTGGCCATGCAGGGTTATGGGCTGTGCTTGGCATCATCCTGGTGGCCCATATCATTTCGGTCACTACGGGGTTGAGCGTTGCTTCAGTGGCAACCGACAAGCGGGTAGAGACGGGGGGAAGCTACTACATCATATCCCGCAGCCTGGGCCTGCCTATTGGCGGCACCCTGGGAGTCGCCCTTTTTGTCGGCTTCTCCTTTAGCGTGAGCCTGTACCTTTTGGGGTTTTCGGAAACGTTCCTCTCTGCGTTCGGAATGGAGATAAACATCCAGAACATCCGTCTCACGGGATCTGTTATCTTGTTGCTCGTGACCGCCGTGACCTTCATCAGCACATCCCTGGCCATCAGGGTGCAGTACCTGATCATGGCGGCCATTGTCCTGTCGTTGCTGTCAGTGTTCCTTGGGAGCCATGAGCATGTACCCCGCGAACCCCTGATGATGTCTGCCGACGATGCACTGCCTTGGATTGCCTTGTTTGCCATATTTTTTCCTGCCGTTACAGGCTTTCAGGCCGGCGTGTCATTGTCGGGCGACCTGAAGGATCCACGGAAAAACATACCGGCTGGCGTCATCATGGCCATTCTTGCAGGACTGCTTGTTTATACAGGGCTCGCGCTGTTTTTTGCATTTACCGTCGACAGGGATATGCTGATGCATGATCCCCGGGTGCTGTTCAGCATTTCCAGGGCCCCTGAACTGGTGATCGCCGGGATCCTTGCAGCGACGTTGTCTTCTGCCATGGTAAGCATATTGAGTGCACCGCGCATCCTGCAAGCTGTTGCCATGGACAGGATCCTGCCCGGGTTTTTCGCCCGTGGTCATGGCGCGTCCAACGAACCGCGCAATGCACTCTTGATCGCCTTTCTGATAGCACAGACAGGGATACTGATCGGTGAACTGAATGTGATCGCACGCATCGTTACCATCTTCTTTATCATCATTTATGGTTTCCTGAACATCACTTATGCCATAGAAAGCTGGGCTGGCAGTGACTTCAGGCCGACGTTCAAGATCCCGCGCTTTGTCAGCATCATCGGCGCCCTGGCCTGTGTGGTGGTGATGATCCAATTGGATATTGTGGCCCTCTTCGTGGCTTCTGCAATACTTGTCGCGCTTTTTTTGTTCCTCAAAAAGAAAGAGCTGACACTCCAGACAGGAGATACCTGGACGGGCGTATGGTCCTCGCTGGTGAAGGCCGGCCTGTCAAGGCTCAGTGTCAGCGGCAAGAAGACCCGAAACTGGCGCCCCAACGTAATGCTGTTCAGCGGCGGCGAAAAAAGCAGGCCTCACCTTATTGAAATGGGCAGGTCGCTGGTTGGCAAAATGGGCGTTTTTACCAATTTTGAACTTACAGAACAACCCGGAGGGGACATCCTTTTCGGCATCAAGGAGATGCAGATGCACCAACAGGGTGCCACCGCGGAACAAAAAGGGGTGTTCACGCGCCGCCATACATGCAGGGATATCTATGAGGGGATCGACATCATATCAAGAGTGTATGGCTTTACCGGCTTTGAACCCAACACGGTGCTGATGGGCTGGGCAAGGAACACACGGCACCCCGAAAAGTTCGCTAAACTTCTGGCCAGCCTGAAAAGACAAGACTTCAACAGTGTTTTTCTATCCTATGATAAAGAGAAGGGTTTTGGCAGCTACAAGAAAATAGATTTCTGGTGGAAAGGCTCCGGCCGCGGACTGTCGCTCGCCTTGTTCCTGCTGCGGTTCATCACCACCAGCGACAGGTGGCGCACGGCACGCCTCCGTATCCTGGTGATCAACAACGACAGCTCCAAGACAGATACCCTGTACAGCCTGATCAACCAGTTGCTGGACAACAACAGGATGAAAGCAGATGTAAAAGTGATCAACAACGGGGTTGAGCAGCTTTCCGACGAAAAGATCATCGGGGCCGAATCGCGCGAAACGGATCTTACCATCATGGAACTGCCGGGGTTTGGCGTAAAAGAGATGGGATCGGCCATGGCAAAAACCAATACACTGAGCGAAAGTGTGCACACGTCACTGTTTATCTCCCCATCTACTTTCTTTGACGAGGTGACAGTCCTTGATGCCAAACCCGTGACTGCTGATGAATTGATGGCGGAAGAAACCCAAAGGCCGTCGCCGGAGATACTGAAAAACCTTTCACCGGCCTCACGGGAGATCATCGCCAACCAGGTCAACAACACCGGACAAACAGCTGCGCATTTTATCCAAAAATATTTCGAACAGGGCCCGGACCGAATATTTAAGCTTGATTTGAACTTTTTCCCTGACTTGCAGCATTTCGTTTTCAAAACGCTCAACAACCTTGAAAAGGATGTAACAGGAGAAAAGGATGCCGACAGGTCCAAATCTTTCCTCCGGATACTGAATGACTTCTCCTTTCATTCACAGCGGCAGATGCAAATCCTTCGTGAGCAACGGGTGGCATCCATCAGAAAGATCCTGGAAGAGGCCAACCTGGAATACCTGGATGCCCTGCGTGCCATGATCAACGTGATGCCGGAAAAGATACGGATCAAGCTTACAAGGGATGAGCTGGCCATCAAGCCCCATGACCGGTTTAAAACACGCCTTTACAAAGCCCGGAAGATGTTCGTGGCTTTTATAACCCGCCGGCCGGTAGCCCACAGGGTTAAAGTCCTGCCCGCTGCACGTTACTTCCTCTATCACAACAGGCTGACAAGCCTGCATCAGCTGATGACCGACTTTTCCCTTCATTCGTTCTCAGAGGTGGTGGAGATAAGGAAGCTGTTTAACGGCATGCATGAGCTGATAGAAAAGACCCGCCCGGGTACCGGCAGCAAGCAGCAAATGGTGGAACGTATAAAGCTCGAACGAAGCCGGCTGGCCGCAAATATAGAGGTCCTGGTAAACCAAAGCCAGCATTTTCATTATCAATCAGGACAGAAACTTTATGAAGGGTTGCTTCACGACCTCCAACAATTCAGCCACCACCTGGACAGCACGGGTGCCAATATACGCAGCAGCAATTTTTCCCCTTACTTTAAAAATGACCCCGCACTGGTCGTAGAAATTGGCGATTATCCCGCTGTTTGGGCAAAGAAGCTGGGTGTCTTCATCAACAAGGCCATCCTTGACTTTTACATCCTGTCGCTGAAGAGCCGCATCCATTCCAAGATCATGAAATACCACATCGACTTCCGGGCCGCCCTGGAGACCGGCATGATCCGGCAGGTGGAGGAGTATGAAGCATTTGCTGAGAAGCTGTTGGCACAGAAGCCGGCACCATCTGTTTCGAGCGATCTGCGGCTGGACCATGAGTCCCTGAAACCTACACCTATACCTGAAATATACCAGGGGCTCTATGCGGAAATTGGAGAGTTGTTGCACGACATTCCGGAGAAGATCGAGATCAGCGGTGAACAATTGGCCGAAAAGATCCAGGAAACAGCTTTTTCCGAGGCCGACAGTGTGGTTGTCAGCTTCCGTAAGACCGTTGAATATTATATTGGTGCAGAGTTGATAGACCATTCCTTAAAACAATCGCACGAGGCGGAGATAAAGATGCAGCAGGTGACGTCTGATATCAAAGACCTGGTGCGTCTGCTCAACTTCAGCATGGACAACGAAAGCAAAAATGATGACCCCGACGACCAGGCATACCGGCGGAAACAGACGCTCGAGCTGGTCATGGGGTTTGCCGAAAAGGTAAAAACGGAAAAGAACAGGATCAGGAAAATAGCGGACACCGTTGAAGGGGCCTTCGAGGATGGCCTTAAGAAGGGCTTTGATCCGCTTTCTGCTGCCACCATTAGCAGGTCAGGCATGGCAATAAGAAAAAGGCAGCGTGACACAGAACAAAATGATTTTGCCGGACAGCTGCGAGGGCAATGGAAGAAGGTAAAAGAGGCCACGCAGGATCGTTTCGTCGACTTGCTGTACAGTAAAAGTGAAGGCCAGCTGTGGATCAGCCATTTCGAAAAGCAGGATGTGGCCGGGCACCATTCCAACAAGGACATATTGTCTTTTGTAGAGGCCGTGACACCCGGAGCCGGGGTGATGAAGGAGCTCCCTTTCTACTATTACTCCTTGTTCTCCGGCCAGTCAGGCACGGGCGAAGATTTTTGGGTGGGGATGCAGGATGAGATCGATGAGTGTACCCGGGCCATAAAACGGTTCAAGACGGGGTTTCCCGGCGCCCTGATCATTACCGGAGATCGCAGCTCCGGAAAGTCCGGCCTTTCCAGGAAGGTGGCAGGGCATCACTTCAGCAAGGACAACATTCACTCTCTGCGCGCACCGCAGGGCTGTTCGGCCGACGTGTCGTTGTTTTCGCTCAAGCTGACAGAAGCGTTGAATGCCCACAACAAACGCCTGGATGATGTGATGATGGCATTGCCCGCCGGCAAAGCCATCATCATACAAGACCTTGGCCTGTGGTGGGAACGGCGACCGGGAGGCGATGCCGTGGTGGAGCTGATCAAGGACATGATCGATCGTTTCGGGCACAAATGCCTGTTCATCATCAATGTGAACAGCCATGCACTGGAACGGATCAACAGGCAGTCAGAACTCAACAAATACGCCCTGGCGGTGGTAAGCTGCCAGCCCTTCGACGCCCGCGAACTGAAAGAGATGATGATGCTCCGCCACCAGGCAGGAGGCATGAAGCTCAGGTACAAACGAAAAGAAGAAGACAAAATAACGGCATGGGATCACGCCCGTTTGTTCAACGACCTGTTTAACCTTTCTTTCGGCAACCCGGGAACGGCTAATGTGTTGTGGCTGTCATCAATAAAAAAAGTGTTGGGGAAAACACTGACCATGGATGGCTTCCGGCTGCCGGATACCAGCGTGTTTGATGCGCTGACGCCCGAACAATGGTTTTATATTCAGCAGTTTGTGGTAAACCGACGTTTCTCCGTCGACAAACTGTCAGAAAACCTTGAAACGCCCCGTGACAAAGTGCTGTCTGTGTTCAGGGAGCTGATGCGCGCCGGCATTTTGATACAAAAGTTTGAAGGGGTTTACGCCATTCGTCCGGGCCTGGACCTTTACCTGGCAGATCAACTAAAAACAAAAAAACATTTATGAACTGGCTGGCATTTATCCTCACAGGCTTCATCCTCTTTTTCCTGTTCCGGCTGCTTATGCGCATATGCAAAGCCTTTATGAAGAAAAAGACCCTTCGTGAAGGCACCATGGCATTGCTGCCAATGGTCGAACTGGTGTTGTGGGTAGCTTATGCGTTCTGGGGAGCTTACATACTTTTTGGCGGGCACCTTTATTACGACCTTATCATTGTGGTGATGATGGTGCTGCTGGTAGCCGCTTTAGCCTGGTTTCTGTTTCGCGACCTGCTCGCAGGGGTGCTGCTGAAGGCTGAGAAAGCGCTGGAGCCGGGACAGATGATCAAGACCCCCTTTGTTGAAGGAAAGATCAAAGCCCTGGGCAGCCGGTCACTGGAACTGATCAATGATGACGGTGAAATCGTCAGGGTCCCCTATGCACGGCTCAGCAATGAACTGTTGATCGTTCCGCCCGGCAACGATGATTTCTTGCCACATCATGTGGAGGTCCCCCTCGCACCCGGCCAGTCTCCGGAGAAGGTGCAGGCCCTGGTAAAAAAACGCCTCCTCGCCATGCCGTGGATCATTGACCCCGAACCGGTGGTGAAGGTTGTCAAGACGGCTGGTTCCGGGTACGCTGTTCATGTCACCTTTCACACCTACGTTGGCTCGCAAGCAGTCATTGTGGAAGAAAAGATCAAAGCGGTGGCCGGTAACCTATGATTGTTGTTACCGGATCCGGGTGACGGTAAATTCGATGAGCTGGTGGAGAGACTCCCTGGCAGGCGTGTCCGGAAAGGTTTGCAGTAGTTCAAGCGCCTGGTCTTTGTAAATGTTCATATAATCTTTTGCGTAGTCAATGCCACCCCGGTCGTGAGCCATCTCCATCAACCCGGCCACCTTCTCCGGGTCATGGTTGTGGTTTTTTACCGTGTTGATGATCATGCGCCTGTCTCTGCTTGAAACATTTTTGATGAGATAGATCAGGGGCAGGGTCATTTTCCGCTCTTTGATGTCGGTGCCGGAAGGCTTGCCTTTGGCAACACCGGGTTCAAAATCGAGGATGTCGTCCTTGATCTGGAAAGCGATGCCCGCCGCTTCCCCGATGGTGTGCAGTCGTTCAACCTCCTCCCTGGAAGCCCCCGCAGAGGCAGCGCCGCAGGCCATGCAGGAAGCAATCAGGGACGCTGTCTTCTTGCGGATGATCTCAAAATACACATCCTCCTCAATGTCCAGGCTGCGGGCTTTTTCAATCTGCATCAGCTCCCCTTCACTCATCTCCTTCACCGAACTGGCAACAATCTTCAAAAGGTCAAAGTCATCATGTTCCAGGGTGAGCAACAAACCCCTGGATAGCAGATAGTCACCTACCAGGACGGAGATCTTGTTTTTCCACAAGGCATTTAATGAGAAAAAGCCGCGGCGCTCGTTGGAGTCGTCCACCACATCATCGTGGATCAACGTGGCTGTATGCAACAGCTCAATGAGCGACGCGGCACGGTAGGTGCGATCAGTGATGTCGCCAAAGATCCCGGCCGAGAAGAACACGAACAGCGGCCGGACCTGTTTGCCCTTCCGCTTTACAATATAGCGGGTGATCTTGTCCAACAGGGGAACCTTGCTTTTCATAGACTCCCTGAAACGGGCCTCGAAAGCCTTAACATGTACTTCAACAGGCGCCTTGATCTCATTGAGTGTCATCTTGTGCGGCTTTTCTGTTACCAAAGGTACATTACATTTTTCAATCGACACAAACGGATGAAAAACCTTTCAAGGTTTTACACCAGAGATGTGCCTGTTTATTCTTGTGCTTTTTCTTTGGCTGCCCCGTGGCCTATTTGCACGCACCCCCCGGTAAAGATGCCTTGATTGTTTCACGCAGATCCATCAAAGGCATAAGGGGGTTTTTCAGCAGAAAGCTTAAAACAATTTGGGAATGAAACTTGGTGACAGGGTCGCGTTGTCCGGGTGCCGAAGGTTCAGTGTTTCCGTAATTGTCATTCGGGCCTGAGTTTGATCCGTCCCGATACCACTCGGGAGATGTTTTCTGCGGGGATCCTGTCCTGCTTCATGCTGTCCCGTTCGCGGATGGTAACCGTATCATTTTCCAGTGTTTCGTGGTCAATGGTGATACAATAAGGGGTGCCTATGGCATCCTGCCTCCTGTATCTTCTTCCGATGGCGTCCTTGTCTTCATATTGACAATTGAAGTCATGCTTCAGGATGTTGAAGACCTCCCGCCCTTTTTCCGGCAACCCGTCCTTTTTTACGAGGGGCAGCACGGCGATCTTGACCGGCGCCAAAGCCGGGGTGATATTCAGCACCACACGTTCAGAGCCGTCATCCAGCTTCTCTTCCCTGTAGGCATGACTCAACACAGCCAGCAACATCCGGTCGAGGCCGATAGATGTTTCCACAACGTACGGTACATAGCTTTCGTTGGTTTCGGGGTCAAAATACTGAAGTTTTTTCCCGGAAAACTTCTGATGGGCACCCAGATCAAAGTCGGTCCGGGAGTGGACCCCTTCTATTTCTTTAAACCCGAACGGGAAGTCATATTCGATGTCGATGGCTGCATTGGCATAATGGGCCAGCTTGTCGTGCGTATGGATACGGAACCGCTCCGGTGGGATCCCCAGGGCAAGGTGCCATTTCATGCGCTTTTCCTTCCAGTATTCAAACCATTCTTTTTCCTGACCCGGGCGGACAAAGAACTGCATTTCCATCTGCTCAAACTCACGCATGCGGAAGATGAACTGGCGCGCAATGATCTCGTTGCGGAAGGCTTTGCCGATCTGTGCAATTCCGAAGGGCAGCTTCTTACGCCCGGTCTTTTGAACATTCAAATAGTTGACGAAGATGCCCTGGGCGGTTTCAGGACGGAGATAAACCTGTGAGGCGTCATCATTGGCAGAACCCATCTGTGTGCTGAACATCAGGTTGAACTGCCTGACATCAGTCCAGTTACGAGACCCTGACACCGGACAAACAATGCCAAGCTCTTCGATCAGTGCCCGGAGGTCCTCCAGCTGCCCGTTTTCCATGGCCGGCACAAAGCGCCTGTTGATGTCATCGATCTTTTTCCGGCTGGCCTGAACACGTGGATTGGTCTCCCGGAACAGCTTTTCGTCAAAGGTGCTTCCAAAACGCCTTGAGGCCTTGCTGACCTCTTTTGTGATCTTGTCCTCCAACCTGGCAATGTGATCCTCGATGAGCACATCTGCACGATACCTTTTTTTGGAATCCTTGTTGTCGATCAGCGGATCCTTGAAAGCGTCCACATGACCCGATGCCTTCCATACGGTCGGGTGCATGAAGATAGCCGTGTCCAGTCCGACGATGTTCTCGTGGTACTGCACCATCGACCTCCACCAGTAATCCCTGATGTTGTTCTTGAGCTCCGCACCGTTCTGCCCATAGTCATATACCGCACTTAGCCCTTCATATATTTCGCTGGAGGGAAAAATAAAACCATACTCCTTGCAATGCGCAATGATCTTCTTAAAACTGTCTTCGCCTTTGATCATGTTTTTATGTGTTTCGCGTTCCGTTTTTTCCTGCTGTCTCCTGCGTGCCTGCGAAGAATGTGCGTTTTTGCGGACCCCCCGGAGGTGAACCGCCACCCGGCATCATACGGCTTACCAACCGTCTCCCCGGTCCTCGTTGACAATGACCTTCACGCTCCGCGGGACCATCTCAAACTCAAAGGGTGAATGGCCCAGCGACTCTCCGTCAGCTTCCAGCAGGATGGGAGCCTCGCAATCGATGCGTATGTTTTTGCCCAACAGGGTTTTGACTCTTTTGTGTTTTTTGATTGAGCCATCGTACAAACGGCGCACACTGGCAATGACCGACCACTTGGAAAGGTCTTTGATCAGTGTAAGGTCAAAAAGGCCATCATCGGGTTTGGCATCAGGTGCCTGCTGCATGCCACCCCCATTGTATTGTCCGATGCCGATGCTGATGCTGAAAATTTTATCCCGGACCACCTGACCGTCAACCGTTACCGTTGCAGTGCATGACTTGTAAGAGAAAAGAGACCCGATCAGATGCTTCAGATAAAGCAAAGGGTTCCCTTTGCCCCTGGCTTTGTCTGCATTGGTCTTTTGGGCGACCAGGCCGTCAAATCCCAGACCTGCCATGTTTACAAAATACCGCATGGTTTGCACGGTACTGTTATAAAACCGCACAATACCGGCATCCTGATACATGGTGTATCCCCGTTTCAATACACCTATTGCCTTTTCATAGTCCATGGGGATGTTGTACGTCCTGACCCAGTCGTTACCTGTACCCACAGATATCATCCCTACCGTTATATCGGTGGTTGGAAGCACCGGTTTATTAAAAATGCCATTCACCACTTCGTTCATCGTTCCGTCACCCCCCACCGCAATGATCTTTCGGAAGCCCTCTTTAATGTGGTCTGCGACCAGATCAATGGCGTGTGCCGGCCCTTCTGTGAAAACGGCCTGATAATCAAAACCATGGCTATCGAGCAACCCGGAGATCCTTCCCCAATCCCTGCTCACCTTCCCAATGCCGGCATTGGGATTAACGACAACCAACCATTCTTTCATTTTGACCTGTGGTTTTTAAAACCATCAACACCCAGCCACTGGAACAGACCAACCTGGCATAAACAGGGGTTGACAATGACAGAAGAACTTCAGACCTTTTGGTCTTCCGGCCTTAAACAGGGTGCAAAAATAAGAAAAATAAGACAACGCGAACTGTTAATATTGCGGCAGGGGACCGAAGGAATCAAAACACCATGGCGCCACTGATGATCACTCCGGGGTGCTGAAGAGAAGTTGGTCGTGGCGAAGTGTCTGCCCCATTGGCCACGATAGGGGTTTGGGGATAAGCCGGCCGGGCAAAGGTCAGACCCATCCTCTCTCCAGCAGGTGTTG
The DNA here is from genome assembly GCA_007125585.1 of Bacteroidales bacterium. Classification (GTDB taxonomy): domain Bacteria; phylum Bacteroidota; class Bacteroidia; order Bacteroidales; family UBA7960; genus PUPG01. The sequence continues at coordinate 817 of SLCY01000107.1, read as the reverse complement.
GGCGATCTGAACGGCATTGGTGGCAGCCCCTTTCCTAAGGTTGTCGGCTACGATCCACATGTCCAGGCCGTGCGGCACGGAAACATCACGGCGGATGCGGCCCACGAAAACCTCATCCCGCCCTTCGGCAAATCTGGGCATGGGATAAACGTTATTGGCAGGATCATCCTGTATCACCACCCCTTCAGTGTTTTGAAGCAGTGCTTTTATGGCGGAAAGTGAGAAATCCTTTTCCAGCTCGATGTTTACCGCTTCTGCATGGCCCCCGACCACGGGGATACGCACCACCGTGGCCGTGATCTGCATGTCAGGGGCATTCAGTATCCTGCGTGTTTCGTTGACCAGCTTCATCTCTTCTGCCGTGTAGCCATTGTCAAGAAAGGCACCTCCGTGAGGGAAGCAGTTCAGGTCGATGGGGTGCGGGTACGCACTTTCCCCGTATTTACCCGCCCGCTCATTATGCAGCTGCCGCACTGCTTTTATCCCGGTGCCGGTGACCGACTGATAGGTGGAGATAACCAGCCGGCGAATACCATAGGCCTTATGAATGGATGATAACGGAAGCACCATCTGGATGGTGCTGCAGTTGGGGTTGGCAATGATTTTTGTGCCAGATGTCATGGTCCCGGCATTGACTTCCGGCACCACAAGGGGCACTGTGGGATCACTGCGCCAGGCCGAGGAGTTGTCGATCACGAAAACACCCTGTTCGGCAAATGCAGCGGCATACTGCTTTGAAATGGCCGCACCGGCAGAAAAGAGAACCAGCTGCGGACGGGCCGCGATGGCCTCCTCCACAAGCCTGACCTTATAAGCC
>SLCY01000050.1 GCA_007125585.1 Bacteroidales bacterium | reverse complement strand
CTCAAAGATCTTAACCCCCACTAAAAAACCATCGCATTAAAAATATGCCAAATGGGGAGTGCAAAGATAATATATTTTTTTCGTATCCAAACAAAAATTTAAAATAATGTGCTAATTAGCTGATGTGCTAATGTGCTAATTGAAGAATGTGCTAATGTGCTGATGTGCTAATTGGCTAATTGGCTAATTGGCTAATTGAAAAAAGTGCTGATGTGCTGATTAAAAAAGATCCACACTTCGCTGTACAAACCTTGTCAGTTTTTCTCCTTTGAGCAGGTTTTTTGCCAGCATGGCCAGGTCGATCAGTTGCTTGATCTGTTTATCGCGCAATGCCTCATCCTTTTCGTCGAGCATCTTTCCGACGAGTGGATGGTTGCTGTTGACCACCAGCATAAAGCTGTCGGGTAAAGCGCCCATATAGTTCATTCCGCCCACGGCCGACATGTCTTTCATGCGGCGCATAAACTCAGGCTGGGTTATCACCATGGGGGGCTCCGACTCACTGAGGCTCTCAAAGACCACCTGAAAGTTCTTCTCATCCAGGTGTTTCTCAACCAATGGCTTCAGCTTGTCTTTCTGTGCCTCGTCCAGCTTCGACGGCATCTCATCCTCTTTCCTGATCAGTTTATCAGCCACCTCAGCATCCACACGTGTGAAAGAGACATTTTCCAGCTCCGTTTCCAGCATGTTTACAAAGTGGCTGTCGATGGGTGTATCCAGAATAAGCACATCATATCCCTTTTCCTTGGCAGCTTCCACAAAAGAATGCTGTTCTTCCTGATTTGTGGCGTACACATGCACCACCTTTTTATCCTTATCGGTCTGTTGGGTTTTGATGTGGTCACGATATTCATCCAGTGTGAAATACTTGCCGTCTGTATTTTTCAGCAAACAGAACTTTTTGGCCCGTTCCCTGAACTTGTCATCGGAGATCATTCCGTATTCAATGAATATTTTAATGTCGTCCCATTTAGACTCAAAGTCCTCCCTGTTGTTCTTAAAGATATCTTCCAGTTTGCCGGCCACCTTCTTGGTGATGTGTCCGCTGATCTTTTTTACGCTGGCATCGCTTTGCAGGAAGCTCCGTGACACGTTCAGCGGGATGTCGGGCGAATCGATCACGCCATGCAACAAGGTTAAAAAGTCGGGCACAATGCCCTCTACCGAGTCGGTTACAAACACCTGGTTGCAGTAAAGCTGAATCTTGTCGCGCTGTATCTCAAAATTTTGTTTCACTTTCGGGAAATACAATATCCCCGTAAGGGTAAAAGGATAATCCACATTGAGGTGTATATTGAACAGCGGTTCCTCAAAGGTCGCAGGATACAATTCACGGTAAAAGCTTTTGTAATCTTCTTCGGTCAGCTCACTCGGCTTTTGTGTCCAGGCGGGACTGGTGTTGTTGATCACCCGTGGCTTTTCAACGGTCACCTCTTTTTCTTTCTCTTGATCATCCTTCTCTTTCCTGGTTTCCTTTTCTGTACCAAAAACGATTTCCACTGGCAGGAACTTACAATATTTCTTCAGCAACTCAAGGATCTTGGGTTCTTCCAGAAACTCTGCCGAATCATCGGCAATATGGAGTACCACATCGGTGCCCCGGCTTTTCCTGGGCTTCTCTTCCAGGGTGAACTCCGGGGTGCCTTCACAGGCCCACTTCACCCCTTTGCTGTTTTTCTTGTGTGATTTGGTATGAAGCTCCACCCTCGACGCCACCATGAAAGAAGAATAAAAGCCCAGGCCAAAATGTCCGATGATGGGGCTTGTATCAGACTCGCTCTTGTATTTGCTGATCCATTCTTCCGCACTGGAGAAAGCGATCTGGTTGATGAATCGATCCACCTCTTCCGCTGTCATGCCAATGCCCCGGTCGCTCACCGTGATGGTTTTGGCTTTTTTATCCGCCATCACTTCAATGCGAAGATCGCCCAGTTCCCCTTTGAAGTCACCCTTGGAAGCCATGGTTTTCAGCTTTTGGGTGGCATCTACCGCATTGGATATCAACTCACGCAGAAAGATCTCGTGATCAGAATACAGAAACTTCTTGATGATCGGAAAAATATTTTCCGTTTGAACGTTGATCTTGCCTTTTTGCATATGATTTGGAGATTTAATGACAATTGATTGTTCTATTTTACTGTCCCCTTCAAATCAAAGCGCGTGCCATGAAGGGGGTTCTGCCAAATTGTCGGGTTTGTTTTATAACCATCTCTGAGGAAGCATGCGGGTGTGGCTATCCGGACAACATGTTGTTTTTCTCTGTCAGGGTGCATGGTGCGCCAACAAACGCCCTGCATGCCACCATGCTGAAAAAAGATGCGTATTATTACAAAAAAATTGCGACCTTCGTCCAAACAAAATGAATACCCGGCACCATGAAAAAAACACCTCGTCTGTTCAAAAACGTATTGCTCATTTTTATCGTGATAACCATGACACATTGCAGTCCGACCGACAAACAATTTGCCGAGGGGTTGGTTTTCCCTGACCCGGAAAATTTCTCAACAATTCTTGATGGCAAAGACGTCAAGCTATACACCCTGACCAACAAGCATGGGCTCAGGGTAGACATCACCAACTATGGGGGTCGCATCGTAACCCTTATTGTCCCTGACAAAGAGGGTGTGTTTGATGACATTGTCACCGGTTACCATTCCATAGATGAATACCTTGCCTCCGGTGAAATATATTTTGGTGCGTTGATTGGCCGGTTCGGGAACCGCATTGCCCGCGGAAAGTTCAGTATTGATGGGAAGGAGTACACGTTGGCCATCAACAATCCGCCCAATCATCTGCATGGAGGTCCGGGCGGATTTCATCATGTTGTCTGGGAAGGTGATCAGCTTGACGGGCAGACGTTGAAACTGCGTTACCTGTCGCCTGACATGGAAGAGGGGTATCCCGGAAACCTGGATGTCACCGTTCAATACACATTGAATGACGACAACGAGTTGCACATTGATTACCTGGCCACTACCGATAAAAAAACCGTTGTCAACCTTACCAGTCATGCCTTTTTTAATCTGGGCGGAGAGGGCAATCGCACCATCAATGACCATAGGTTAAAGATCTTCGCCGATCATTATACGCCTGTTGATGAGACCCTGATCCCTACGGGTGCCATTGAGCCGGTGGCAGATACGCCGTTCGATTTTTCCGGGTATACAGCCATCGGGGAAAGGTTGGGTTTGGATCATCCGCAATTGGTTTATGGCCGGGGCTACGACCACAATTTTGTATTAAACAAGGTCCCTGATGTTCTGGGGCCCCGGCTTGCCGCCAGTGTGTATGATCCGGCGACCGGAAGAAGGATGGAGGTGTTAACGACTGAGCCGGGCATGCAGTTTTATGGCGGAAACTTTTTGACCGGTGAGGATACGGGCAAGCGTGGCGAGCCATATGGTCACCGTACCTCTTTCTGTCTGGAAACACAGCATTTCCCGGATTCTCCCAACCAGCCGGCTTTTCCTTCTACCCTGCTTCGCCCGGGCGAAAAGTATGAGTCGAGTACTGTATACCGCTTCTCGGTGCAAGACTGACAGCCATGGCCCGTCAGGTGAAGTCCACCAAGCCGGGGTCAATGTTGTACCATGACTTTGTGCACCTCCACCCCTTTGGCGGTGACGATGCGGAAGAAATAGATCCCGGTGTTCAAATGCCCCACAGGGAGGCTGTTCTCATATCCTTCCTGGATGTGTGTATAAACCAGGTCACCTGATATATTGTATACATTCACACTTTTTATACGGCTGCTGGAGGCAATGTTCACAATGTTGACCGCCGGATTTGGGAACACCCTGGTATTTTGCAGGTTTTGTCTCTCATCGGCCCCCAGGTCGTCGTATTCCAGGTCGCCCACCACGATATCATCCAGGCGGAGCTGCGGTCGGGGCCCGCTATCACCGGCAATATGGTAATACTGCCATAGCAATTGCACATATTCCTCACCCATGGCCGCTTCAGGAAGTTTTATCGCCGGCAATGTTTCCGTGTGGCCCGCATTGCCCACTATGTACTGCGATATCCGCCCATTATGCACAACATCATGAAACCTTCCTTCTGTACCGACCCTGTATTGTAAACGGATGGCATAAATCCTGTCGTTTTGGATGAGTGTGCCCCCGGTCCATTGAATCCCGACATTTTCCACACCTGTTGTATTGATCGTAACCAATGCGCCACCCAGATCCCTCCGCCTGCCGGTATTGATAAAAGAGATCCCATCGCCCCCCAGTCCGTTGATACGTGAACGACCCGTGTTGTTGTATGGAAAACCGATGCTTCCCTGATCATTCTGATGGTAATCGTCGTGTTCAATGTGGTAAGGGGCTAATAACGGATATGCCAGTCCCGGATCATCAATATCGGACTGAAGGAACAACATGTTTTCAGGATAGGTGAATTCCGGGTGGTTTGCGTACCACTCGGAGAATCCAAACTCGCCTTGGGTCATCGGGTGGGCCTTGGGATAGACCAGGACCCGGAAGCTGTGCTCTGCAGCCGGATTGTCGTTATAACCCGCTGAGATGGCAATATGGGCGCCTCCCCTTTTTAGGGGGGTCAGCTCAAGCATATCTCCGTAAACCTGTGCACTGACAAGTTCCGGCTGCGAGCTGCTTACAGAAAAATCAAGTGAACCCTCCCCAGGGGCTTTGAAAACTTTGTTCAGATCAATGGTTATGACCTCCCCTTCCTCGATGCCCTTTTTCAATGACAGTGGGGATGCAATCTCCGGGGGCTGGCCTATCTCATCAAGCGACACCCCGTCAAGGCTGATATTGTTGAAGGTGGACCTGTCGCCATCGTCTGCCGCCATATCATCCCCGCCAAATCTAATACGTATTTTAAAATCAGGATTGTTTTCAACCCCATCTATTTCTGAAAAATCGATCTCGAAGAGCTTATAGTTTGTCGAAAGTTCCAGGGTGTCGGTCTCCAGTCCCGCTGTAAGCCATTGGGCGTCATTGTTTTCCAGAGAGTAGTCAACAAGCAGGAAGTCAGCAGCACCTTCATCTTTGGCTGCAAAACGGAAAACAATATCCTTAAAACCACAGGTAGGCAGATGGAAGACCAGCGTGTTTTCGCCATTGTTGCCTGTGAAAGGCTGCCTCACCTGCAATCCCCGCATATCGGAAGCCCCGTACTCAACCCCATTGTTTCCCTCCGGGCGGTAATTGATGTCTGTAGGCCGGTTGCGTCTTTCCATGGAGGCCTTTCTCCAGTTTGCGTGCCCGGGATAGAATGGGTAACCGTCCAAAGCGGAATGAAAAGAAATTTTTGCCGGACGAATGGCATGGAAAGAGTCTTCAATGGTTTCAAGGGGTGTATCATTGGGCATTGATCCATCAAAGACCCAAAAAGTGATCAGGCGGGGGTCTCCCGAGGGTTCAAAATGCGCTTCCAGGAACATGTCTTCATGGCCCGTCAGGCCAATGCTGCTGCACCCGGCGTCTGATGCACCTTCCCAGTGGCTGAAGCTATAACCGGCTTCGGGGATGGCTTCAACCTCAATGGGGACACCGTTAAAATAGGTCCCCTTCCAGTTGTCGGGATCTTTGATTTCGACCGTGTTGATCCTGATGCTTCCCCTTCCTGACCCCACATGGACGGTTAAATCATAATGACCGCTCAGATCAAAAAAATCCTCTATATGTTGTTTCATATACCCCGGCCTTTGTTCGGCAAAACTCCGCATCACATTGATCTGGTTATTCCAGTTATTCATCGAACCGATCACTGTCCACCTGTCAATATGCCCGGCCATCACGGGTTCATACTTTTCCTTCATTTCGTCTATTTTCATCAATACTGAATCCGGATGAAAAGAGCAGTTCATGAGGTCTGCCAGGCGGTTGACCATTTTATCCCTGAAGCCCTGGTTGTCAAGCAAGTTCCTGTAAAGCCGGGTCGACCAGGGAGGATTGGGCCAGCCGGGCCCATGTTCTTCGGCTGCAAACTCGAGCATGTTTTCCCACGGACCGGACCCCCAAATGCCAAATCCAAAATCTGTATCATACAGCATCCACCGCCATCTGCCATCATGGCCATTGGGTGCATCAGGTTCATAGGCATCTGTTCTAAGCCGCCAGAAATCAATGTTGTTCCCGGGCCAGTCCTTGTTGTTTACATAAATCTGGATGGCATAATACTCTGCAAAATTGTCAATATCCATCATGGTGTTCACATGATCATAATGGTAAGGATCGCCCATGTCGTTCCCCACAACATAATCCATCATATTGTTGTAATGTTGGCTGCTTCCCTCTTTCACCCTGGCATCTCCTTCAAGGATGTCCACATTGTCAGGGTCAATGCCATACTTATAGTACAAATAATATTTGTCGTACCTGTCCCGCACATTCAGGATTCCCCAGAATTCACCGTTGATAAAGGTCATTACTGGTTGCCAGTGTTGCACATCAACCGGCCTGTCAAGGACCATCTGCTGTATCAGTGCATCACGAAAAAAGGTTAGATTATGGTCGTTACCCGAAGCCCTCATGATAAACCTTTTGAATCTTTCCGTGTCTTTGGAAGGAAACAGCTGGTGCATAAATTCGGTGGTCCCGTACCTGCCCCGGGCATATAATCTCAACGATTTTTGCGGAAAGCTACGGCTATATCCCCCGTGAATTCTTACTCCGGCCCTGTGGTTAAGGGCATTTACCCCGGAGGCATCAAAAAACTCAAAGCTGGTTTCCCTTTCCCAGTCTATGCCCCTGTTATGGAAATTGGCCGGGGAACCGCCACTCACATATGCATGCCAGTTTGCCGATCGCCACTCATCAAAGCGTAAACCCGGGACATAGATCCCCTCATAATAGCAAAAAACCGATTTTTCAGGTAACGCCAGTGATACCACTGGCAAAGGATAGGGGTCGTGGCGGATGATATATGTGCTGGAAACCACTTCACTTGGTATATAACCGTCTTTATAAGCCCTTGCCCTGACCACTGTTCCCGTCAGCGGATCTTCATAGGGGGAAACGGGATGTTGTTCCCACACCGTGTTGACCACTGTCTGGGTTTCTTCCCGACCGGTTTTGTCTTCAACAGGTATTGTCCCCGAATAAACCTGGCTTATATATTCGCGCTCTTCCAGTCCGCCATCTTGTTGTGCCTGGTATTTACGGTAATGCTTCTTATAATGGTATGTGCTTCCATCCAGGTTAGTGTCTGAGGGTTCTGACCCGTCGAGTGTATAAACTAATGCAACGTCTTCTTCCCGGTGATGGATCGAAAGGCCAAAGGCCTCCCGGTAGACCCCCCCGGGGGATGAAAAAAAGGGGGGGGTCAAAACCCCTGAAAATGTTTCTGATTCATTGCTTTTACCAGGGGTTGGCTCCATGAAAAAATACCAGTCGCCCGTACCATCGGGTTGCCTGCCATAGGAAATGTCGGTGGGAATAAAGGTGGGCGGATGCACGTCTACCAGGCTGCCATCGGGACGGCTTAATAACACTTCTTCGCCATCACTGGCAATGCTGAAGTTGGTATGCAGCTCCGGCTCATCCCAGAACAAACGGTCATTGGGTATGGGTTCCTGGATGTTACCGGACGGGAGTTGCCACCGCACGCTGAGGTTGTCGCCCCCTTCATGCTCCTTCATAAGTGCTTTGATGTAATAGCGGTTGCCTTGTTCAAGCCAGACCGGATCGGACTGTTGCTCAGGGTATTTGTCCCATTCCATGTGATGGGTCCATCCCGGGACACTGGCTATGGCTGAAATGTTTGCAGGATCATCGTCCGTGCTCAGGTACAGGAGGCCGTTATCGTCGCTGGCTATCCAGAAAACATAGGCCCCTGTTTCGGGAGCCTCCAGGTAGGCATGCATGCGCTGCCCGTAATGATCATCCACATTTACCGGTGCATCAAAACCGCTGGTCACGAGATGTCTTTTTGAGGGATTACCGGGATAGTCGGGATGGTTGACAAGATGGCTTATGTTGTGGCCGGGGATCCCTGTATACACTTCCCGCATCACACCGTTGACCCATCCGTCGTCAGCCATGACTCCCTTGCCCGACGCCCACACCAGGAGATATTCGCCCGGTGCTATCACCACCGATGGAAAAACCCACCGGAAAGGGTTATCATAATCATCAGAAAGCCCATAGCCCTTAAGGTCAACAGGGACATTCCCATAATTATAAAGCTCAATCCAATCTTCATAATCGCCATATATGTCTGAAATGGTTTCCGCATTGGACGACATGATCTCATTGATGGCAACCTGCTGGGAAAAACCAGCAGTAGAGAGCAGCAATAGGGAAAAAAAGAAGCAGCAAAATGACTTATGTTTTCTCTTTACAACCATAAGTGTTTAATATCTGATTAACAAATCACCATGAACGCCTTCCACTGTCCGGTGAGAAGGGATTCAGAACGGTTCACAGTAAAAAGAAAGCTTTCCGGTACCGTGTGCGGAAAGAAAATGTTTCTGCCTTACAAAGATAATTAAAATCCGGAGAGGTTTTTCTGCGGGGCGCAACGTTGGCATCTGAAAAAAAATATGCCAGGACCAGCCCGTCAGCTGTGTCTCATTTAAATGCACCAGCACCATATTTACCATATTTTGACAGATATATTGCACATTGTATCAATTGGAGCGCTTAATTTTACACAAATTAATCTTTTCATGTCCCGCACAAACAATGAGAAGCATTCGAACCTGTTTGGCAGGATCAACAAACGGTAAAAAAACAAATTATGAAAACATCAGCCACCCTTCTGTTCTTTTTCTTGTCGGTCAGCATCGTCGCGGGCCAGGTATCCTTTGGCGACGCCCATCTGATCAATGACGACTGGTCTTTTCACAAGGGAGACCATCCCGCCGCATCCAATCCGGATTATGATGATTCTGAATGGCGACGGTTGCATCTGCCGCACGACTGGAGCGTGGAAGGGCCATACAGTCCTGACCTTGCGAGTTGCACCGGATATCTTCCAGGCGGCATTGCGTGGTACAGAAAAAGCCTGAAGGTCCCGGCGGAAAAGGAAAACAAGCAAGTATACATCTATTTTGAGGGGATATACCGCGACGGGGAGGTGTTTATCAACGGCCATTCCCTTGGCATGCGGCCAAACGGTTATATATCGACGATGTATGAGTTGACGCCGTATATTCGTCATGGTGAAGAGAACATCATTTCTGTGCGCGTAGACCACAGCCAGTATGCAGACTCGCGATGGTACACCGGATCGGGTATTTACCGCAATGTTTACCTGGTATATGCAAACCCCATTCATATTGACCAATGGGGTGTTTACTACACCACGCCCTTTGTAACAGAACGGGAAGCAAGTGTGGCGGTGCAGACTGCCGTTATCAATAACACCATCGAACCTGCTGCCATTACAGTTGTACAGGAGATACATGACAGCCGTGACAGGGTACTTGCAGGATCATCGGGACAGATAGACGTCCCTGCTGGCCAGACGGGAGAGCTCGCACAAACGATGGTTTTGGAAAGTCCGGTTTTTTGGTCTTTGGACAACCCCTATCTGTATCATCTTCATACACGCCTTTACCACATGGATGAAATGATCGATCATACGCAGACCCGTATGGGTATCCGGACCATTGATTTCAACCCAGATACCGGTTTTTACTTTAACGGGAAGAATATGAAGGTAAAAGGTGTTTGCCTGCATCATGACGCAGGAAGCCTTGGGGCTGCTGTTCCCCGCGAGGTCTGGGAAAGGAGGTTACATATCCTGAAGGAGTTGGGCACCAACGCCATCAGGACAAGCCATAATCCCCAGGCACCTGATTTGTATGAATTGTGCGATGAGTTGGGGATTTTGGTTATCAACGAAGCTTTTGATGAATGGGAGTTTCCAAAGAAGAAATGGCTGGAGGGGTGGAATGTTGGCACGCCCGGTTTCCAAGGCCATTCTGAATTTTTTGAGGAATGGGGGGAGCAGGATCTGCGCGACATGATCCTGCGCGACAGAAACCACCCCTCTGTGTTCATGTGGAGCATTGGTAACGAAGTGGATTATCCCAACGATCCTTACTCCCACCCCGCGCTCGATGAGGAAGGGATAGACCAGCAACATACCTGGGGTTATCAACCCGATCAGCCCAATGCAGAACGCCTGGGCGCCATTGCTCACCGGCTGGCAGATATCGTCAGGGAGCTTGACCCTTCCAGGCCGGTAACAGCAGGCCTGGCAGGGCCGGTGATGTCGAACGAAACCACCTATCCCGATGCACTGGACGTGGTGGGATACAATTACACCGAGCGAAGATATGCCCGGGACCATGCAACCTATCCTGACAGGGTATTGTATGGCAGCGAAAACCGGCACGACATGGACGCATGGAAAGCGGTTCGTGACAATGATTATATTTTTGGCCAGTTCCTATGGACGGGCATCGACTACCTGGGAGAATCGCACCGGTGGCCTTCCCGTGGGTTTACCACCGGACTGATTGACCTTGCCGGTTTTGTTAAACCAAGAGGGTATTTCAGACAAAGCATATGGTCAGATGTCCCCATGATATATATCGGCACCTATCCCACCAGGCCAAACGAAAGAAGACCGGGCATCAATGCCAACCCGGTCTGGAATTATGCAGAAGGGGATATGATCAGGGTGGTGAGTTATACCAATTGCGAAGAGGCACAACTCTTACTCAATGGAGAAAAGATAGGAGAGCGAAAAAAAGATGATGATGACATAGGGGTCATTTATTGGGACATCCCATACCGTTCAGGCAAACTCGAAGTCAAGGGTTATAACGACGGACAAGAAGCGGCGCGATACAGCATTGCAACGAGCAAACGTCCACATGCCATCACTGCAACAGTTTATGAACAGAATATTTCATCAAACAGAGGGGTGTCACAGATTGAGATACAAATTGTTGACCAGGACGGTAACCCTGTTTTTTTTGCCGACAATGAGATTACCTGCACAACGGCCGGCCCGGTGAAGCTGCTTGGCCTGGAGGCAAGCAACCCACGCGACATGGGCGATTACACAAACAACAGGTTAAGGGTCCATCATGGCAGAATGGCTGCCTATGTGGAGGCCACGGGTGAGCCGGGTAATGCTACGGTAAGTTTTACATCCCCCTGGCTTGAAGAAGCTGTTGTGAATATCGTTACAGAATAGAGAGCCGGAAAAATACCAAAGTGCTGGTTGACCATATCTCCTTTGCCAGTTAAAATAAAGAACCGAGTGCTTGCAGGGTCAGTGTTGTCTCCTGCAAGCACTGTTTGTTTATTGTCCGGTCCAGCCTTTGTTATCTTTCAATAAAGGATTCTTGAGCAGTTCTTCCAGTGGCAACGGCGCGTAGTAAAACCTGGGGTCGCTCAGCGCCCTCTTTTCTATTGTAACTTCCAGTCCTCCGGAGTCGGTCCCGTGATAGATAACACTGTTATCATCTTTTACCACTTCACAACCCCTGATGGCTTCGTCAAGCGGCATCAGCCACCGTCGCATATCATAATACCGCATATTTTCAAAGGCAAATTCGATACGCCTTTCATTCAATATCAGGTCCCTGAATTGCTCTTCCCCGCTCAGGGCTACGGACAAGGCGTAGGGGTCAGAGGGGATGTCCAGGTTTTGGCTTCTGATGGACGACAATATATTATAAGACGGATTCGGACCTGCACCCTCCACGAATCCAAACACACCTGCTGCCTCGTTTAGTGCCTCTGCCAGGTTAAAGTAAACCTCACTGCGACGCAACAACGCATGCATATGTCTGGCATTCGTCGGCTGTACAGGATTCAGCATATCATGTTCGGTGGCCAGCCACTTTCTCAGATAATAGCCTGTACGGGTGTTTCGGTGATGGTATCCGGCGGCATCCTGCCCATAACGACCGTTCAGCTTATCGTAATAGATCTCCAACGGACGATCATCGAATGTCCGTCCGTTGTAATAGACAGTAAGGTCCAGACGAGGATCCCTGTTAACATATGGGTTTTGCGGGTCATAGACCGACTGGGGATGATCGATAGGGTACCCATTACTGTCAGGAAAGGCATCAACAAGGTTCTGGGAAGGGTTTGTTTTCCCCTGACCGAAAAATGCGGGTGGAAAATTCCTTAACTCCATATGATTGTTACTGAAATGCATTCTGAAAATAAATTCACTTGGGGTGGTAGGTGCAGTCAAATGATGTTCCTGCAAGGGTTGGTAGTTGCCTAACTCTCCCTCTGTAATGGCACGGTAAGAGGTAACGGCAGCCCTCTCCCACTTTCTGCCCAATGAGTCGGCAGAGATGGCATATGCTCCTTGTGGCTGATACGCCGGACTGGCGGCCAGGGTATGTAGGCGCGACCTAAGGGCCCACGCAGCCTTTTTCGTAGCTCGTCCATACTGGGCCGAACCTGTTACACGACTTGGCCCCTGATAAACCAATGGCAAATATTTAATGGCTGAATCGGCGTCCTGTGTGATCTGCTGCACGCATTCCTCATAGGTATTTCTTGGCATTGTCCTCAATGCATCTGCCTGTCCGGATTCTATGTTTTCAGTGATGATAATGTATCCGAGTGCCTGTCCGTCTTCGGCAACACCTCCATAGGTTCTCAGCAATTCCATGCCCCACCAGGCACGCAAAAAATAGGCCTCCCCTAAAAGGCGCCGACGATGCGTTGCATCCACATCATCATCCACCACACTATAAATCACATTGTCACCCAGACCGTTTTCCATGAAGAGGTGGATGTATCGAAACTGTTCGTAGGCCAGATCCCAGTTTGCAAGCGGATAGGTCTGATTACAAATTCCGCCATAAACAAGGCGGTAAAGTCCCGATCCAAAATCGTTGGTCACCGCATTGTCGGTAGCCACATCCAAAAAGTTATCACCATCGTAATGGTCCCATTGGGTCATGATATTGGCATATGCATTCATCAAAACCCCTTCGGCCTTTTCAGGCAACCCCCAGGCAAACTCATCTGTAAACTGATCATCCGGCTTGGGATCCAGAATTTTTTCACAAGATGAGAAAAACCATAAGAACGCTAAAAAAGTCCCTGTTGTAAACAATGTCAATCGGCTCATATCTAGTTGATTTATAGTTATTTTGTAATCATATTACTAACCCTTTCGCCTCGGAATAGCTACACTGACCCTGCTCATGTCAGATGTTCCGTCAAGCGGAGACAGGTCACAGGATGACATGGGTGTTTTCCAGGCCACCAGTTACGGGCTTTCTGTGTCAAAAAGACACCAACACACCCAGCGAAACAGACCTGAGCACGGGATAATTTGTCAATCCACCATCAGGCACTTCAGGGTCAAGGTCTTTGATGGCCGATAACACAAACAGGTTGCTTCCTCTCAGGTAAAACCTCATTGTCCTGGGTATGGCGACAACCTCCTTGTTGCTTATCGTATAGCTCAGTTCCATGTTTTTTAAACGGAAAAACCCGGCATTTTCCATCCAAAAGTTACTGTATATAAAATTGTTGGTTCCTTCCGTGGTGGTCAGTCGCGGATAGCTCCCTGTGGGGTTATTTTCATGATGATACCTGTCAGCGCTCATTACCGAGTATTTGTCTTCCCCCCTGTTCCAGTAGTATGCATTACTCAGCCACGCATCAAAGCCAAGTTGAGCAACGCCAAGTGCAAACAATTCCCAGTTTTTGTAATTCAACCTGATATCGATACCCAGTGAATGTCTTGGAAAACTGTTTCCCAGCATTTTTTGGTCCCTGTCGTCGATCACCCCGTCACCGTTTAAGTCGCTGTAGGCGATATCTCCTTCACCATAAGGGCCGAATGTTTGGTGAGGATGTCCGTCTAGTGCCACATCCCTGCCAAAAAGTCCAAGTGATGAATAGCCCATCATGGCATCGGAAGGTTGTCCGGTTATCATACGGTACAACTCGGCATAGGGAACCTCATCATGCCGAAGCACTTTATTTTGTGAATATATATAGTTTGAACCGACACCGACCAACACATCCCCCAACTTGTCGTTCCAGTTCAGCGAGACTTCAAAGCCCTGGTTTTTCACTTCACCCCAGTTAAGCCAGGGGAAGATCCCTCCAAGCAGTGCAGGAAATGCGGCATGTACAAACTGAATGATATCGTAACGATATTCATTGAAATAGTTCAACTCAAAAAACAGACGGTGGTCAAAAGCGATGCCTTCCATACCACCGCTGAATTCACGTGATTTTTCCCATCCAAGGTTAGGGTTTGCCATGATGGAGGAGATTACTCTGGGCTGATTGGTGCCGGACGGATCTCCAAAGCTTACATTACCGAAGTCCTGCCAGCGGTTTTGATACAGGAACTGCGGGGTAAACGCATCATAACCTATAATCCCTGCATTGACCCGAAGCTTCAGATAATTGACTGCAGAATGCCGGTTGAGGAATTGTTCATCGCTAAGAATCCATGCAAGTCCTCCGGCAGGGAACAATTGGTGACGTTTATCGCCTGTAAACCTGTTGCTCCCCATGTATGCCATGACAAACTCGGCAATATATCGTTGTTTGTAAACATAGGATGTTCGGAGAATGGTATTCATGTTTTCGATATCCTGGGCATACCCGGCCTGCTCATTAATATGGTACAAGTGTGACAATGCTGCGCTTACCCTGTGGTCACCTAAGGTATTCAGGTAATTTGCCGAGCCGGAAAAACCTGTATTACGAAGGTTTTCACTATCCGACAGTCGCAATTGGGGATCATAGCTGGTACGTTGCACGTTACGGAAAACTAGCGAATCATTTCCATTTGCCGCCGTAACCCATTGCCGGACAAAAACCGAAGGTTGGTTGTTCAATGATTCGATTCCAAAAAAGTAATTATCAAAAGTCATATAAGCTTTTGCCGAAAGCCCTTCGACATAATCACTGAAATCAAAATCGAGTCCCATATTTGACTGTCCGCTAAAATATTGTTCTGTAAAATACCCACTGTATTTCAGTCCGCCGTACAAATTATTATAATGGTCCCAACTACCGCCCAGGGCGGGATTTCCTACGCTATCGAGGGGCAGTTCTTCGATGGTCAGTGGATATTCATTGGGCCGGTGTCTGCTCAGCGCTTCGAACACCTCTGCGTGGTTGAGCGCACTTCTCTCCATTTTTTCATGACGGACGGCCACATCCAGGTGTGCTGACACCATATCGCTGATATCGATATCGAGGTTTCCTCTCAGGTTAAAGCGGTCATTCCGCGGCGACCTTCCGATATCTTCCAGTCCGGTTGCCCCGGTATATCCATACATTAGAAAATAGGCGGCGTTGTCGCTTCCACCCGAAAAATCAGCAGTAACCCTGGAGTAGTTATTGTATGGCCTGAGAAAGTAATCATAGTAGTCGACGTTTGGGTATGTCACATCATTGACGCCATTGCTACCCATATATCCAAGGATATCCTTTTCTGAGTATATTGGTGTTAAGCCATCATTGATCCGGGCTTCATTGTAAAGGCTAGCATACTGTGATGCATCCAGGAAGTCAGGATATCTCAAAGGCATACCCACTCCATAGCCGCCGCTTACATTTATGTGACGCTGGTTCCGGTCGCCCCGTTTGGTGGTGATCATCAGCACGCCATTGGCAGCCCGGGCACCATAAAGTATTTTCATGGTGGGGTCTTTCAAAAGGCTGACAGAAGCTATTTCGTTGGGCAGTATATGCTCTATGGGTCGTTCTATTCCGTCTACCACAGTGATAACCTGATTATTGTCGATCCTGCTCAGTCCCCTGACATACAGGTCTGCCGGATTGTTGGCCATGCCTCCGGGGGTCATTCTCACCACCAGACCAAGTCCATGGCCCTGTAAAGCATTTGACAGCATAGGTTCCGGGGAGGTCTCCAGATTACTCCCTTCAAACATGCCGTCAGCAGCCGTGAGGTAACGACTCTTTTCTTGGATCTGCAGAGGCAGGGGAACCATATCGCGCGTTCCGGTCTGCAGTGGGATGGGATAAAGTATGACCTGTTCCGGCGGTTCAGTGCCGGCAAGATCGATATACAAATCACGGTAACCAACGGCTTCGATAATCAGAAGGGCATCCCGGGCTACCATGGCAACCAGTTCTCCCTCCTTTGAAGGGGAAAACCTGCCGTTGGGTGCCACAGCTACCGCATGGTGAACAGGATTTCCCAGCGGGTCGACCAAGCGGATCTTCACTTCCAGTTCTGCTGTCTGCGAAGGCGAATCAACATTTGCCAGTGCAGGACAGAATGCCATCAGCGCAACCAATAACATGATCCACCTTGGATAGCCAAAGTGTATAACATTTTTTTTCATGTGTTTATCATTTTTATTACCTGTTATGCAATCATCAGCCAGCCGGCTGACAGCTTTCCGGAATAAACTGACAAATGCGCTAGCTGACTCGAAATACATGGTTTACCACCCCGGATTTTGTCTAAATGCCCCCAGCTGGTCGGTATGGTCAGCAGCCACCGGATACCAGTAATGCCTTCGGTGAAAAACCCTGATCTCTGTCTGGACAGGCACCACCTCGTAAAAAAATTCTTTCTGACTTACGTCGGACTGCTCAGGGGTGAGATCCCTCACTTGCATTCCCCTAATGGGATAGGGGTCGCTGAAGACATCTTCTGCGATCATCCATCTCCTCAGATCAAACCACCGGTGAAACTCAAACATCAGTTCTACAGCCCGTTCATTGCGTATCTGGTGCCTGAAAGAAACCTTATCAGCGGTATACTGGCTAAGCACCGGGGGCATTCCCACCCTGCTGCGTATCCTGTTGATGGCCTCTGCGGCAGTCATCCCATATCCCAGGGGGTCGTTATTGGGGCCGTAAGCTTCGTTCATCGCTTCCGCATAATCGAGGTATATCTGGGTTGTCCGGATGAGGTTGCAGCTGAAGTTGTACATATTGTAACCTGCTTTATTCCATCCCTTGGCTTCAGGCGGGATAAACTTGATGCAGAAGTAACCTGTAGGGACTGAACGGGTCCAGTCTGTAGCATAGTCTGCTCCTCCTTCCCATGGTTCCAAATAACAAGGGTCACCGGCAGCATCGATGCCATAGGCATGGCCTGGTGGAAGGATGTTGTTATAAAACCTGGGGTCGCGATGTGCATATGGGTTTTGCGGATCATATCCCGAAGAGGGGTGGTCTATGGGGTAGGCTTTCCCATCGGCCGGATTAATAATCTCATACATGTCGACCAGGTTTTGAGAAGGGGTGGTCAGCCCCCAGCCCCAGTTACCAGGTCTGCTCGACCAACGGCTGTTCTGATAATGAATGGCCAGATGGTGGTCGTGGTCTCTGTCGGTGTTATTGATATACCAAAGGCCTTCATTGCTGACATAATTCGGCCGGTGGTAAAAGATATGCCGGTAAAGCGAATCCCTCTCCGCGCCGCTGGCTCCTTCACCTTCAAGCCTACGTGCCGTATGCTCTGTCTCTATATAATGGATCACGTCATGGGCATAACGGGCAGCCCGTTCGCTCCATTCCTGGTCATAATCTGTATACTGGTTTGTGCTATAGATGTCGTTTCGCATCAACGGACTGGCTGCATACAATGTAGCCATTGATTTAACAGCCATAGCGGCAACTTTTGTGGGGCGGCCTTTTTTTGAGGCAGGCCAAACATCTGGAAGCAGTCCGATGGCGTGGTCAAGACCCTCAATGAGCCATTCGGTTGATTCATGATAGTGCAGCCGTTCCAGGTCCTGCTCTGAATCAGGGGTAAATGTCTTTTTCATCAGCGGCATCCCCCCCCATCGCCTGATCACCTCAAAATAAAACCAGGACCGGAAGAAGTATGCCTGTCCCATCAACTTGTCTTTTTCTGCCTGCGAAATATTTGAGTCAGGAACCCTTTCAAGGATTGTATTGCTGATTCGTATACCTCTGAAGGCACTGGGAATCACTTTTCCCCTGAAGTGTCCGACATACTCTGTCGAATAGCCCACCTCCATAGCATTTGGTTGTCGTAGCCAGTCGCCAGGGTTGATAACGGTTTTTATCCAGCCAATATCATAGGTATGAGCCGCCTCATCTGAAAGGGTTGCCGGATGTGCACGTTGGGAGTCCTGGTAGTTCCAATGAGTATAATCAACCACCAGGTCAAAACAACGGTCGAGGTATCCCCTTACCGATTCATAATCGTCAAACACCACCCTCTCTGTGATACCCAACTCAGGAGCAAGGTCCAGAAAATTTTCACATGATACAGAGAACATAAGCCAGAGGCATACAAATACACGCAAATTTTTCATTGATTTATATTTTCGTTCATTATTGCTTTTCTATACATTGTGAATAATGCAAGACAGAAAGATCAATACGTTGCCCTGACCCCCAGGTTAAACCGTTGTATCATCGGGTAGACCATGGCCCCCCTTGTTTCGGGGTCCATTCTGCTGTCAAGACCAGTCCAGGTGAGTAAATTGTTTCCATTGGCATAGATCTGCAGCCTTTTCAGGCCCAACCGGCCTGGATTACTCAGGGTATAACTAAGTTCTACAAGCTTCAGCCTGATATAGGAAGCATCCTGGTAAACAAAAGAACTGGGACGCTGGCTGTAATTACTCACATCGCTGCTGGCATGCAAAGCAGGCTTGATGGCCTGAGCTGCATTATCGAATGTCCACCTCTCCAAAACGTCAGGTCCGGCTTTATAGATCCCAAAATCACCGCGGTGAAAGTCCCACAAAATATATTCATCGATATCTTTCGACAGGTTCGACACAGCGTAGAACATCACATTGATGTCAAAATTCTTATATCCGAATCCCAGCGTCAGGCTATAGGTGTTTAGGGGGTAATCTACATTATTCATGGCAGCCCCATCCTGTGCATCGATGACTCCATCGGCATTATAATCGATAAACATAAAATCGCCTGGCACAAGT
This sequence comes from Bacteroidales bacterium, assembly GCA_007125585.1. Classification (GTDB taxonomy): domain Bacteria; phylum Bacteroidota; class Bacteroidia; order Bacteroidales; family UBA7960; genus PUPG01. The sequence continues at coordinate 19,001 of SLCY01000050.1, read as the reverse complement.
GATGACTGCGTGGAGGTATTTTCAGGTGTGGCATAATTGAAGATGTCGCAAAGGCTGGAGTAATATCCGTGCACCAGGTGCCTTGCCTGCCAGTCGATGGGTTTGCCTTCATTGGCACGGTATGCTTCCATATTTATGCCATCACCCATATATACGATCCTGTTATCATTGAATGCCAGACCTGTTGAGATATGGTATCTGAAATTCGGACCGACAAGATCCCGCCAGTTGATCACGATCTCCGCACCCCTGTTTTTTGTCTCTCCAACATTGCCTGAAGGATCATCAATACCCATCCAGATGGGAGACCACACTTCCATCAAAATGCCTGTACGTTGTTCCCTGAAAAAGTCGAGCTCAATATCCAGCTTATTAAACAGGCCAATGTTGACGCCAATATTCTCTTTTTCGGATGTTTCCCAGGTGGCGTTGGGGTTGGCTGCCGGCCCCTCATAATATTGCGGACCATATGCTGTGGGGGTTATGGCACCAAACTGCCGATGTTGGCCGATGACAAACTGTTGGATATAAGTAAAACGTCTGGCGCCTCTGTCGACTCCTGCAGTTCCGTACGAAGCCCTGATGCGAAGGTTATTCAGGACATCGCCGGCGATATCTTTAACAAAAGGCTCTTCAGAAATACGCCAGCCAATCGAAACCGATGGAAAAAATCCATAACGAAGTCCGGGTGCAAACTTTTCTGAACCGTTATATGCTGCATTGAATTCGAAAAGATATCGTTCATACCAATTGTAGGTGACACGGGCCACCCAATCCTCTCTTCGCTCGGGGATCTTGATCAGCACACTTTCATTTGCCTCCAGTCCTTCGTCGATGCTTCGGCTGAAAAGACCTAATGCAGTGACATGGTGGTTGCCAAAGCTCCTGTTGTAATTGAATGCCATTTCATAATAAAGGTACCTGCTATGGCCACCATTCATCATTTCGTCGTAATAGGCGATGGGAGGAGGATTTTGCGCTTCCACATGGGGCCAACGCATTTCATTGATCACTGGGTATGTACCATCTTCCTGCGGAGCAAGCAGGTCAAAACGACGGTAATACGATACGGGGAAGTGCTCACCAAAATTGTCGAAGTTGTATCGCTGCACCCTCGACTGATGAAGAGACAAAGAATTGAAAGAAATGCTTGCATTAAAACTCAAGCCTTCGGTGATAAAATAGAGATCCTGATCAACTTTCGCATCAGCATATCCCTGGTAACTGCGAAAGACCCTGTGACCCATGTCAAAATCAGCCACCATGTTCCCTTCTCCGGCTGGTCCTGTAGCCCATTCACCATCAGAATATTTTACAGGAAACTCATTTTGTCCGGCCCGGTGAAAAACCCTGAAAAACCCCGTTGTGCCCCGATAGCCTGGTTGGTTTCGATAACCGACGATTCCTGAGAGGTCGACAGACACTTCTGTCGAGGGACTGATAGAAAAATCAAAATTGGATCGCAAATTATAGCGCTGATAGAAGAACGATGGGTTATACAATTCTGTCGGGGTAGTCTGAAAAATATCTCCGTCGTTGAGATAGCTAAACGATGCAAAATACCTCAGAAAATCTGTGCCACCCCGCACGTTAATGTTATGGTTGTGCTGCATGCCATAATCTTTAACCAGCATATCCCACCAATCGACCTGCGGGAAATAATCATTATATGGTCCTGCCTGGTGGATGTTTTGCCGCCACAGTTCTATAACCGCATCAGGTACCTGGTCGTTCCAGCGCTGGTCGTTCGCAAGGGCTTCATTGCGCATCTCCATGGCTGTGACATAATCTGCAAAAGCCATGTCGGCCGTGGGTCTCTTTGCACCTATACTGCTTGAGAAATTTATTTCTGGCGGGGACTTGGTGCCCCTTTTTGTTGTAATCAGTATCACCCCATTGGCCCCTTTTACACCAAATACTGCCGTTGCTGAGGCATCTTTCAGCACAGACACGGTCTCTATATCATTGGGGTCCACATTGTTCATATCGCGTTCAATACCATCCACCAGGACCAGTGGTGCCGACTCCTGCCAGGACGCCCTTCCGCGAATGAACAGGTCAGCCACATCTGCTCCCGGTTTCCCGGTAGAACTGACACTTGTGATGCCAGGCAGCATGCCCTGCAAAGCCTGGGACACATTGGTTACTCCACCTGCCTTCAAAAGATCATCTCCTGAAGTCTGCGCGATGGAGGCTACAACAGATGCCTTTGTTTGTATACCATAACCAACCACAACCACATCATCCAGAATAATAGCAGATGTTTGCATGGTGACATTGATCAGTGACCGTCCATCCACATAAACATCCAACGGTTGAAAACCGATAAACGTAAAACGAAGTGTGTCCTGCGGACCAACATTCAACAAATACTGTCCGTCAATATTACTCGTGGTTCCTATCGTTGTTCCTTTAATAATCACGGTAACGCCGGGTAGCGGCAACCTGTCCTCATCAACAATGGTTCCGGTAACTGTATGGTTGTCTGCCAAAACCGGCAATGAGAACATCAACATACAGGACAACAATAACAATAACTTTCTTTGCATATGTTTTGGTGTTTACATTGCGCTTGCAAGTATCCAATGGCATGCATCACATGGCATCATAGCAGCACAAAACATCAGATTTATGGATTAATGGTAACATTATGATGGGGAGGCAGACTATAGATAAAGCTAAAGTCGAGCCTGATAAAAGCTTTTACCGAATAGGTGCGTCCTTCTGTGAGTTCATCGAAAGGTATTTCGACCATATAATCTTGCGCACCAACTTCTTTTGCATCAAACAATGTCTCTTCTACCGTCAGATAGGAGATATCGCTTAACGACACCCCAAAGCGCAAATCAGCAACATCTGGGATGTTGTCGAATGAGACCCTGACAAGCAGTGCATCATCTGTTTTATTCACCTCAACAATGTCGATGTCGATCCCCTCATCGATGGAAAGTACGGTGGCGATATTCGGATGAAAGTTGGATTCACCGTCTGCCGTATAAGCCATAACCGTATAGTAATAGTCAGATTGACCATCATTGGTTGTGTCAATGAAATGATCATCTGCGATGTCGCTGGCAAGCTCCTGAAACTGGTATAATTCTTTGCCGCGCAACACCTTGAACCGTATGTCGCTGTTGATGGTGTCCTGGTTTATCCAGTTAAGAAAAACGCTTCCCTCGTTTGTCATTCTTGCCGAAATATTTCTTGGAGGCACTGGTATACCTTTTTTGCACGTCACCTCCACCGGACTGGAATGGTTGCTTTCTCCCAGACCATTGTAAGCAGCGACGGTAATCAGATACGGAACATCATAGTCAAGTCCGTCGATACGATACCCAAACACATTTTGGGCATCAAAGCTGTTTGTATACTTTCCCGATTTGCTTTTTATACTGACTTTATAACCTTTGGCACCAGGCACACTGCGCCAGAAAACGGTAATGGTGGTATCTCGCCGGGTGGTATTGAAAATCTCAGGTGCCGGTGGTGCCTGTGTGCTTAATTTTACAGCTGCAGACAAGGGACTGCTGCCGGCACTGTTTGTTGCTTTTACAGCAAACCAATATGTTTTTTCAGCAGCAAGATTTGAAACAATGTAACTGGTCTGATCGCCGCCGTTAATAATAATGGAGTCATTCATATGGTCGGGATCTTCTCCATAGACAATTGTGTAATGATCAGCTGTCTCTCTTTCCCACCAGTCAAGCTTTACCCCTTCGTTAATCACTTCCGCCCGGTAAATCCTTGATCTTGTTGGGGGACGCTTCACATCCTTCTCCCACTGTATGAGCACAACACTGTAAGGAGGGATGTTAAGCGGACTGGTGCTTACCGTGTCTTCTAAAATGTCTGCATTATCCTCCTTGGGGTTTTCTGAATACATAAAGGTCCGTTTTACCTTCTCATCCAGCAATTTATCATCCAGCCATATGTCAAAATCGTGATAATATCCCGACCGGTTGGTGATCAACAGGTGATCATGGCTGTTTGTACCCTTGAAAGCCATGGCATATAAGCCATCCAGGTCCTCCCCATGCAACCCGTCAACCATTTTACCTCCTTCTATTGTGGTATGCCAGCTGAAATCAGCATAACTGGTTGCCTTGTGAACAATCTTCAAGGCTCTGCCTTCGGCTCTAATATACACTCCGGTTCGAAGAGAATCTGTGTCAATGGGTTGCTTCTGTTCATAGGCATCCCATATTACATCGTTGAGATCAATGGCAGGAATCCCTTTGTTGCTGACTTCATGTGAGCCAATCAGAAATGCGTTAGGATGCTGAAGCTGCCGAAGGGTATATTCTGCTACATAGATGGCAGAGAACAAGCCAATCAACGGCCTGTTCCACACACCAAATTCGGTAATTAACAATGGTACACCCTCCCATGAATAATTTTCTATTTCCTGCATGGCTTCAGGTCCGGTTACATCGATCAAAGCAGAATTTGCCCTTCGCATGGCATTATCGAAAGGCTCATCACCCCCAAAATGGGGCGCATAAGAATGCTTGGAAAACACATCCCAATAGGCGCCGTGTTTCTGTTGGTAATTGTACAGAGATGCAAAAAAAGCCCATACGCCATCCCACGAAGCATTTACAGCCAGCCGAGCATCAGGAAAAATATCCAAAATGGCTTCAGCATGAGGTTTCATCTTCACTGCATAATCGTATCCGTCATTGAACCAATACCTGTCGCGATGGGGCACATAGAAATAGGGTTCATTGCAGAACTGCCATACCTCTACTTCTATATTGTTATTCTTGCAAAAACGGGCCAGCTCACGCGTTATTTCCGGTGTTTCAGTAAAGCCATTGATGGTAACAACCAGTTTCCCGCCAATTTCTCCCAGTAATGCATACAAATCCGATATCCTGTGAGGCCCTTTCACATCAGTAAAAACATAGCCCCTGAAATATTGTTGCTGGTGGTCGTGCATCCATGCATAGTCTTTGTCATACAGACCGGTGGCTGCATTGAATGCACTGCCCATGGTCCCGGAAAAAAAACGCAACCATCCCGGATGCAGACGATGAACGGCATCCCTGAAATCGGGGTGGGTATAATTCCAAACCTTATCTGCAATACGAACGTTAAATCCACTGACACCCTCTTTCAGCGGATTCCCTTTATCAGTATTGATATGTATTACACCCGGCTGTCTGCCTGTCTGCTGTTGGGCAGTCAGTGATGGAGATATGAGTACAGACAACAGTAAGAAAGAAAAAACAACCCTTAGGTGAGACATAACGAAACATTATTTATATTAATATATGTATGTTTTTGTTTATATATGATTTTTAAACATTCGCCTTTGCCATGCAAAGCATTTTGGTATAGTGTGATGATAAAGACTTAGGAAAAAATGCGATGATCTTATCCGGCACTGTTTGTCGTACAATTTCCTTTTCGGACAAAGTGGACATCCGGTGGATGAAGTCATTCAATGATTGGTTGATCTGGCTCCGGAAAATGTCATCGACAGGAGGGGTTCAATCAGACACCAGTGAAGGCCGGGGGGTCACCATTGTAACCTCCCGGGTTCACTGTGCACTGGAACGATTGGTTACCAAACCAAAAACCATTATTCAAGATAAAACCTACCCTTTTTAGTCAACTCTCAAAAAACCAATCATTCATTTAGTTCATTGGATTAACCGCGCTATTGTATGATCAACCTGACCACATGGTTTTGTTTTGCTGTTTGCATCCGCAGCAAGAACAAACCATTCATTCCTGACAAATCCAGGATATGTGAACTCCCATTGAATTGTCCGGTTTTTACAACGCTGCCCAAGGCATTATACACTTGGTAATCAGCATGCGGAACATTGCATGGCAATTGTATTTCAAACACACCTGTTGAAGGGTTTGGAAATACACTGGCATCTTCGAGGCTTATTTCATTCACGCTGGTATCATCTTCGACAACCGTTATGTCCAGTGTGCCATACACCTCTGAGCCATCATCGGCGGTAGCTTTGGCAATGACAGTGCCTGCTTCGATCCCGGTAAGCAGCCCTGTCTGGTCGATAATGGCAAAACCCGTACCGGCATCCACACTCCAGGTAACGGATGGGTCGTCAGCATCCGGAGGCAATACCTCAGCATTGATCTGCAGGTCTTCTCCTACCTCCACCTCATCGGCATCAGCGCTAAGGATGATTTCCTCCACATACACCCATTCTTCGGTATCCAGTCCGGGGTAAACCAGGTCGATCCCCAGGTCTTGCCCGATGGTGGTAGCCTCCCTTCCGAAGATCTTGTCTTCGCTTGGGGCCTCATCAAGCATCAGGAATTCGTCGATATAGCCAAAAAGTGTCGGATGAATAATCTGGTTATGTCCGAATGCAAAGCCACTTTCAGCGGTATTGATCAAAACATCCTGGTTACCGGTGGTAACATCATCATACAACTCGCCGTCAACCCAGATCTTCATATCTCCGGTACTGGCGTCTTCCATATCAGGCACCTGTACAATGATATGATGCCAAGTGTGTAATTCGACGAGATCATCAGCAACTGTCTGTATAAAATTTCCCTGTATCTCAATCCTGATCATTCCCTGGTTACTGAACCGTAGTGTAAAGCGTTCGCCATTTTCGTTGATGCCCCAACTGGTGATCACCCCATTATTGATCCAGGAATCGCTTTCCGGCTCTTCATCGGCCTTGCCTTGTTTCACCCAGAACATAAGTGTCCTGGGGGCATTCCCGGTATAGGGAATAGAGTTTCCGAAGATAATCGTTGAATCAGGATGAGCACTTACACTGCCGCCTGGCATTTCAAGGACACGGCCTCGCTCCTCATCTTCTACAGTTGTAAAGCCCTGTCCGATATGGGTCGGCACATGATATTCAAGGATCTCGGGCTCTGCCACCGTAAACGATGAAAAGGCTTCATCGCCTTCAGCTTCAAAGTTCCAGAAAGCCTTACCTATATTTACCGGGGTGTCTTTGCTGGCAGCTGCTTCAGCGCGAGCATCGGGCGCCTGCTGTGCAGAGACCCAAACTGCAGCAAATAATAATGCAGTTACAACAATCACTTTTTTTGTAAATCTTTTTTTCATAGCTGTTTTTTTTTGGTTTAAAAGTTGTTAAATTGACTGGACTGTATTCAAATTTCCACCTTAATCATTATATTCATTCGCAGTTACTTCTCAAATGTTGGGAAAAATCTTTCACTATCGGTTTTTTAATATATTTCCCTGGTTTTCAACAAGACAATCACTGTGTCCGCTCGCTCATATTGGCCAGCATTTCCCGGAATTCATCCACATCCTTGTTGTGATGGTTAATTTTTCGGCTGGTAAGCCTCTCAATCTGCTCTTTTTCAAATTCCGCATCGTATTCCGGATTTCTTACGGTTGGCACGGGTGCATTGGTTCTTTCCCGCCAGCGGGTGAGCATTTGATATAGCTCATCCGTCTTTGATCGTGATCATTTACAACACCTGCGCACGACATCAACGTGGCGTTACCCAGTGCCACCGATAAAGGGAAAAACTGTTTTTTTAATGTTCATGTGTTTATAATATCACTTCTGTTTGAATATCAGTGTTTTGTTCATTTGACACGACACTAGTGCACCATGATCTTCTTCGGGAGCGGGATCCCTTCGTAATCAATGCGCAGCAAATACAGTCCCCGTGCCAGTCCCTCAATGGAAAACTGCAATTCCTGAGGCCCTTTTTCTGTAATTGTCTTTGATGCAATAGATTGTCCATGCATGTTTAACAGTAGAACGTTTACCGGCCGTTCGCTGTGGTTTTCAAATGTTACAAAGAGCACATCGCGGACAGGGTTGGGATGGGCTTGTATTGCGGGCAGTGTTATATCTTTCAGGCTGGTGTCATCCTCTTTCATGATCACGGTCACCGAAATATCCTCATCCACCAGTTCGATATCGCCTCCGGCAAGGGGATAGTCTGTATGGACAATGGTATAACTGTATTCACCGGGCTCGATATTTTCAAAGACATAATCGCCGGTGTCATTTTGCGTTGAACCAAGAACAGCTATGGCATCCGGTATCGGTTCTTCGTTTTCATCCTGGACCAGGAAAGTAACCGTAAACAGGTTGCGCTCAAAGTGGGCAATGATGGTGCGGTCTTCTTCTCCAGCAATGAATTCCAATGTCGCATCTGTGGAAATGGTGTCCTGTCCTTCTTTCCAATAGAGGAAGCGATAGCCATGATTCGGGGTCGCTGTCAGGCTCACTTCGGTGTCATGTTCAAAGTAGCCTCCGCCTGTGACGCTGCCATGATCGGGGTTGTTTGGCCGTGCATCCACGATGATGCCCGGGGGCAACGGGTCGAGGGGGGTCAGTTTCCACTGCACGTTTGGTCCTGTCCACTGCGGGTCAGTAGTCCCCACATGATAATTGTCCTGATGCCGTGCATGCAATTTTCTTCCGGTTCCACTGTTCACAAGGAACCGCCACCCTGATCCGGCTTCCAGGCTTTCAACCTCCCATCGTGCATTCAGCGTGGTGTTGGACCGTGGCACCATCTTGATGCCCTCATCCGGATGGTGCATCAGACGGACGTTGCCAGCAACATTTTCAATATAGTGTTGCCCTTCTGTGGCATGTGCCAGTCGCCATTTTTGTGTATACGTTTCCCCGTCGGCGTTCTCAAGCACCGCCGTGCCGGCAGGCTCCGAATAGGTGAGCCGGTTGCCTGAGGAACGGTGATCTATGGCGTAAGGCACATCCTGGTTTGCCTTAAACACACTCACCGTATCCGACCATTCTGAATATTCCCCACCGGTGTACAGCCTCAACCGGTACATCGTTTCCCCGACAAGTGTCTCAGTGTCTATAAATATATTCTGTTCAACATCTTCGATGTCGGCAATCTGTACAAAATCATCCCCTTCGAAAGAGCGTTCAACCTGTAACCCCATGCTGCCTGCGACATTGTCAATCCATGTAATCTTCGTGCCTGCAGACACGATTTCTGCCTGCACCAGGCCCGGACGGGGTACCGGAATATACTCCATGATATATTCCTTACCGGGATTGTATGCAAAGCCGGCCTTGAAATCACTATATACCTGGCCTGCGGGGGTCAACTCGTTGTTAATGTACATTTTAAAGGGATCGGCCATCCAGTGAAACACGGCATAGCGTTCCACAAAGCTGGCGGTATCAAGCATGTGCAAGGCCTCTGCAAACCAATCGGCGCTTTCCTCTGGATCGGGATGAGTTGTCCAGTTGGCCCCATTGTTAAACTCTTTGACCCATATGGCACGGCCGGTGCGTTCGTGCACCTGTCTCAGCCTGTTATAGAACTGGGTAGGTGTTTGTCCCCCCTGGTACCAATGCATTGCCACATAGTCGACCCTGTAGTTCAGCTCATCGGCCCGATCTAAAAACTCATACAACCAGTTTCGCCCAACGGCTGCATCCGAGGGAGCCGGGGAGCCGAGTCTCAACCCTGACTCCATAAGCCGCGGCCATTGCTCCAGCGCCTGCTCTACTGTCATGTCAGCCTGATCAGGCCTTTCCGGTTCATTGTACCCAAGCAGATGGGTGGAGTTTTCAATGTTGTTGATGAGGTCAAAGTTTGGCCAATAGTAATTGTGGCGGATGGGCACGTACTCAAAGTTCAGACCAGAGCTGCCATTGGCATTCCAGTTATATTGCCAGGTATACTGCATCAGGTTCCAACTTTGCGAGGTCTCGCCCCCGCCCCAGCCTTTTTTACTTACATATTTCCAGGGAAAAACGCGGACGAAAGAAACACTGTTATCCAGCCCTTCCGGCATCTCAGGAACATGGATGTCCTCATCCTCCGCGATAAACACCCTGCTATATCCATCACCCATCGCACCTTGTGCAAAAGTGGCCATATAGCCCCTTTTCAGTGTAAAGGAGCTGATCTGGTTGTTCATGTCGCCTAGTTCAGATTCTCTGTAATAAACATACTGTCCCATCTGGATTGATGCTCCCCCGTAATCAGCCTCACCATACACCATCAGTGGCAGGAAATCTGGCGAATGCGGAATAACCGCTGTCCCATGCCGATACTGCTCAAAACGGACATTCTGTTCCGGGATGGCAGGCTCACCATTCACAAAAATTTGGTCTGCAAGATCATTGTTAACATACGAAGGCCAGATCTCGTGAAAGAAGATCCAGCTATCGTCCGACAAAATATTGAAAGTAGAGCCACTCACGGAAGCAATTTCACCGGTTAAATGAAGTTCGGAGTTTCCTTCCATGGTGACTTCATAATCCATCAGTTCGTCGAAGCTTGCGGTTTCATCCACAAGGTGCAGTACGTTTTGGCCCAGCAGGGTTCCTCCCGTTATAAAAGAAAGGATAACAAAAAGTGTTTTCCGTGTCATCGGGTAATTTATTTCTAACATCATGCCAACAAAGCTGGCTGATCATTTACTGGCCACTGACCGTAGTTGCCTGGAAGTCGAAAATTTCCGAGTCCGTTCGTGCTTCTATCATCAGTTCTTCCATGCGCTGAACGATCGCGGGGTGTTGCTTTGCTATGTCGTTGCTTTCGGAGGGGTCGGTGCGCAGGTCGTACAGTTCGGTTGGGTTATCGCCCTGAAACACATTGTAGCGCACGGCTTTCCAGTCTCCTTTTCTTAATGCCTGGCGGCCGTTCCTTTCATGGAACTCCCAGTATAGGTATTCATGCTGTTGCTGCGCTTCATTATTTCCCAGCAATGCAGGCACAAAAGATATTCCGTCAATCTTGCCTGGAATTTCGGCACCTGCCAGTTCAGAAAAGGTGGGCAACATGTCCCAAAAGGCAGAAACGTGGTTTGAAGTGCTCCCTTCTGCGATCACGCCGGGCCAGAAGGCTGCCAGGGGTACCCGGATGCCTCCTTCATAGAGGTCGCGTTTGTAACCCCGGAAATCGCCGCGGCTATTAAAAAACTCCGGATCATTCCCCCCTTCCTGGTGGGGCCCGTTGTCGGAGGTAAACATGATCAGGGTGTTTTCCTCCAGGCCAAGCGCTTCGATTTTATCCATGATCTGTCCGACATACATATCCAATCGGGCAACCATCGCAGCATACGTTGCACGGGGTTTCTCAACGGATGCGTAAAGGATGGGATCCAGGTCGGGACCATATTCAGCCCCTTCCCGCTGATTGATCCAGGGGGTTTCGGGATACTTATCCCTGTACCGTTGCCATATGGTATCATCGGGTACGATCAGCTCTGCATGTGGGATGAGGCTGGGGACAAAGAGAAAAAACGGGTTATCCTTGTTTTCTTCAATAAACGCTAGTGTTTTTTCCTGGATTACATCCTGGGCATACACTTCTTTGTTGGTCCAGTCGTTTCCTTCCAGGAACACCTGTTCCTCATTATGCCAGATATAGGGGGGGTAATACCTATGGGCAATCCTCTGGCAGTTATAGCCATAGAATATGTCAAAGCCCTGGTTGTTGGGGTCTCCGGTGGTGCCAATAAACCCGAGGCCCCATTTCCCGAATGCCCCGGTTGCGTAACCTGCCTCCTGGAGCAGCCTGGCCAGGCCGGGCTGGTCGTCCGGAAGGGGGTGCTGCCCTTCTGGGTAAATCTCGATGTTTCCCCTGATGGGAGTATTGCCTGTGTGTTGACCCGTCATCAGGGAAGACCTTGAAGGTGCACTTACCGTGCTTCCGGCATAATGATCGGTGAAAAACATGCCATCTTCAAAAAGCCTGTCAATATTGGGTGTTTCAAACTTTTCCTGGCCGGTAAATCCCAGGTCACCATACCCAAGGTCATCGGCAAGTATATAGATAATGTTGGGTTTCTCCGGTATCATAACTTGTTCGTCAGGGGTTCCGCACCCTGCGGCGAATATTAGGGAGGATACCACCGCCCCGCCTGAAACTTTATTGCAGATCATCATATCGCTTATCAATTACATGGATTAAAAAAGGGCAGGTGCAAAAAAAGCACAACTGCCCCCAAAAACAACAGGGATCACCACTGTTCAAAACGAAGGTCCAGCTCGGGATCCTGGCGCTGAATCAAGGTATCCAGCACATGAAAGCTTACACCATCCTTTTCAAACGTGTAATCGAAGTAGAATGTCTTGTTTTCAGCATCGTAGGATGCCGTTTCTTCAGACATGGTAACAGTTTCATCCGCCGGCAAAATGGAAACCTCATGGTTGTCCCCGATGTGTATTTCCAGGAAGTTCCTCGGACTGGTGGCCTCAATGCTTGCCGTGGTATGTGTTTCCAACTTGCTGGCAGACAGTGTTTCAAGGTACCACACATCGCTCTTGTTCAGACTCAGATTGGTATACACGAGCGTATCAGCATAATTGCCGCTTGCATCCATTTCGTATTGCACTCCTCTCCGGTAGAAGAATCCGCTATACTGGCTGATATACTTAACCACCACGATGGTATAATCCTTCGCCGGGGTATCATCCTCACCGTCAAGGATCCTTTCTGCCGACGTTTCCACAATCCTTAGGGGAAAAGCGTAGGTGTTAATCAGGGCGTCAGGGTCGGCGGTAAACAGGTCGTGGTCCAGGGTCACTGTCACTTCTCCAATGACATCGCCGGGATACACCACAAATGTATCCTCATGGCTCAGGGTATAATACGCTTCTGGCATCAGGGTAAATTGGTTATCACCGACAATGGCAGTATCTTCAAGGAGTTCGGGTTCAAAACGGTACCTTGCCCATTCTTCGCCGGTGTTTTCCCTTACGCCTGCCAGCACCACACCCAGCTTAAACTCCATGTCGGCATCCCTGGCTACGACCGTCCGCAAAGGCTTTTGTGCCCCAAAGTACACAGTGGGGATATGGTCAAATATATAGTCTTCATACTTTTCGCATGAAAACATTACGAAGAAGGCAAGCATTGCAAAGCTTATTTTTTTTATCCATTTCATATAGCGCATTGTTTAAATTATTGACCTGTCCAACCTTTATTGTCTCTCAGGTTGGGGTTTTTTATCAGTTCGTTTAAAGGGAGCGGTGCATAGTAGAATTTCGGATCGTTGAGTTTGCGTTCCTCGACGATGATTGGCGCACCGTTGGGATCGGTACCGTGGTAAACAAACCCATCTAAGGTCTTTTCCACCAGGCATCCCCTGACGGGCTCATCCAGGGGCAGCAGCCATCTTCTCATGTCAAAATAGCGCATGTTCTCAAAGGCAAACTCGATCCGTCTTTCGTTCTGTATGAGTTTTCTGAACCTGCCTTTATCAGCAGATTCAAGACTGGCAAAGATATCCGGGTCCATGCCAATGGTAGCCAACCGGATGCTGCTTATGATGTCCAATGATGACCGGCTGCCTGCTCCGGGCAATATGTTTCTGGGGCCAACCGCCTCATTGAGGGCTTCTGCCAGGTTGTAGTAGACCTCACTGCGTCGCAGCAGCGCATGCATATGCCGGTCATTGGCAGATTGAATGGGATTCAGCATGTCCGGCACGTCAGAAAGCCACTTCCTGAGATAGTATCCTGTTCGAGTATTGCGGTGATCGTATCCGGGGGCATCAAGTCCATATCTTTCATTCACCTTATCATAATAGATCTCCAGGGGTCTGGTGTCAAAATGCCTGTCATTGTAATACACAGTCAGGTCCAGGCGGGGGTCCCGGTTGGCATAGGGGTCCTGGGGATCATATACAGATTGTGGATGGTCTATTGGATAACCGTTGATGTCAGGGAAGGCATCGACAAGATTTTGTGATGGGTTCGCCCTGCCCTGTCCGAAGAAATAAGGGGGATAATTCCGGCTTTCCATATGGTTGTTCTGGAAGTGCTTCCTGAAAATAAATTCACCGGGGGTGTTTGAAGGGTTAAAGTTGGCCTCCGTGAGCGGTGTATAGTCGCCCAGGTCTCCTTCGGTGATGGCCAGATGGGAAGTAATGGCAGCCCGTTCCCATTTCCTGGTTATGGAATCGGGTGAAATGGAGCCGTCCTGTGGTTGGTAGGCAGGACTGGCGGCATAGGTATGCACCCTTGATTTAAGTGCCCAGGCAGCTCTTTTTGTGGCACGACCAAACTGGGAAGCGCCGGTCACAGCGTCACCGCCTGAGTAGGTGAACGGCAAATAGACGATGGCTGAATCCAGGTCCCTTGTAATCTGTTGCACACATTCCTCATAAGTGTTCCTGGGAAGGAGCTCCAGGTTCTCATACGTGTTGCCGGGATGGGCTTCTGTAACGATGACATAACCGAGGGCCTGGCCATCTTCTGCTATGCCACCGTAAATCCTCAGCAGCTCCATCCCCCACCATGCCCTCAGAAAATACGCCTCGCCCTTAAGCCGTTGCCTGTAACGCTCATTAAGCAGTGAGTCAGAAAGGTTGTACCGGATATCATCACTCAGGCCGTTTTCGAGAAAGAGGTGAATTTTGAGGAATTGGTCGTATGCATTGTTCCAGTTTCCGATGGGAAAATCCTCGTTGCCCATGCCCCCAAACCCCATAGCATACAGCCCGGAGTTGAAATCATTGGTTACGGCATCGCTGGTCGCCACATCCAGAAAATTGTTCCCCGGCCAATGGTCCCATTGCGTCATGATGTTGTCATATGCGTTCATCAGAACACCCTCCGCCTTACCGGGCAACCTCCAGGTATGTTCGTTTCCATAATGATTGTCTGGCTTGGGGTCCAAAAACTTTTCGCAGGACACAAAAACAATCGCAATCAGCAGAAGCGGAATAAATTGATTTAATTTCATGGTATTATGATTTGTTTGGTTTTCTTTGGTTCTCATCGGTCATGTGTCCGAATATTGTCATCAACATCGTCAGAAGGAGACCGATACACCTGCAGATATAAAGGTCAACACGGGATAATTGGTTAGGCCTGCATTCAGTGCTTCCGGGTCAAGCTCATTGAGTTTGGACAGTACCAACAGATTGGTTCCCCGCATATACACTTTGAGACTGCGGGGCACCGCATCGATGGCGACATTGTTGAAGGTATAGCTCAGCTCCACATTTTTTAACCTAAAGAAGCTGGTATTCTCCAGCCAGAAATCGGAATCGCGGAAATTGTTTTCTCCACTGGTAGTGGTCAGTCTCGGATAGGTCCCGGCAGGGTTGTTCTCCGGATGGTATCGATCGAGGGTGATCGCCGAATATTTGTCGTCGAGCCTGTTCCAGTAGTAGGAGTTGTTGAGCCAGCTGTTGACACCCAGGTTGGCGGTGGTCAAAACATAGAGTCCCCATCCCCTGTATTCGAGCTGAATATCCAGACCCATGACATGTCGGGGAAAGCTGTTCCCAATCATTTTCCTGTCATTGTCATCAACGATCCCGTCATTGTTCAGGTCGGCGTAAGCGATATCCCCGGTCCCGTATGGCCCGAAGGTTTGATGAGGGTGTCCATCCATGTCTGCATCCCTGCCAAACAGGCCTGCGGACACATAACCCATCATCGCATCTGAGGGAAGTCCTGTCATACGCCTGTAATCATCGGGATATAGCACCTCATTCGTTCGTACAATTTCATTTTCAGAGTAGATATAGTTTGCGCCAACGGAGTAATTCAGGGTGTTGCTTCTGTCGGCCCACTGCAATCCAACTTCCATGCCCATGTTTTTCACCTCTCCCCAGTTAAAGTGCATGAAGCGAGAGCCATACATCGCAGGGATCTGTGAGTTCAGGAAATGAATGATATCGTAACGATGGTCATTGAAGTAATTCACCTCGAGCCACAATCTGTGATCAAAGGCGATGGCTTCAAGTCCCACGTTTATTTCACGCGACTTTTCCCATTCCAGATCGGGATTTCCCCTCATGCTGTACATTACCTGTTCCTGGTTTGTCCCTGCAGGGTCGCCAAAGCTTACGTTACCCCAGTTCTGCCACCTGTCGAGGTAAAGCCAATGCGGAGTTGCCCCGTCATAGCCAAGAACCCCGCCACTGGCTTTCAGTTTGAGGTAGTTTATCGGCTCCATGTCAAAAAAGGGCTCTTCGGAAACGATCCATGCAACACCGGCGGCGGGGAAAGCATTGAAGCGGTTTTCCCTGACAAACTTGTTGCTGCCCATATATGCCAGTGTCAACTCGCCGATGTACCTGTCTTTGTAGGCGTAAACAGACCTGAACACGGTATTGAAATACTCAATGTGCTGGGTAACCCATTGTCCGGCCTGTTCATTCAATGCATACAGGAAACCCATATCGGCATTCACGTAATGGTCGCCAAAGCTTCTCTGGTAATTTAACCCGGCCGATAACCCTGTATTACGTAAGTTTTCATTATTACTGAGCCGCAGCTGCGGGTCGTAGTTTTCCCTTTGTACCATCTGGAATGCCAGGCTGTCAGCACCCTGCTGATCGGTCAGCCATCTTCTGATATACATTGAAGGCTGATTGCTCAAATTTTCTGCGCCAAAGAAGTAATTGTCAAAAGTAACATAGGTTTTTGCAGAAAGCCCTTCAAGCCATGGATCAAAATCAAAATCAAGGCCGAAGTTTGTCTGGCCGCTGAAATACTGGTTTTTGAAGAAACCACTGAATTCCAGGTCCCCATAGAGGTTGCTGTTTCTGTGCATGCTTGCGCCCAGGGCGGGGTTTCCAAGGGTATCGGGGGGCAGGTATTCGGCGTCTATGATAAAGGGGTATTCATTGGGCCTGTGCGAACTCAGTGCACCAAAGAATTGTGCATGGTGGATCGATCCTCTTTCCATGGTTTCAAACCTGCCGGCGATATCCATATGGGCAGAGATCATATCGCTGACATAGAGGTCCAGGTTTCCCCTGATGTTGAATCTGTCGTTCTGTGGCCGTGTCCCTACGTTTTCCAATCCACGTGCACCGGTGTAGCCGAGGATCAGGAAATACATGGCGTTATCACCACCGCCACTGAACTCGCTGGTAACTTTGGAATAGTTTGTATGACTTCTCAGAAAATAGTCATAATAATCTGCGTTAGGGTACCTGATATCACTTTCACCGCTACTGTTTCTGTACCCTTCCAGATCGGCATCGGTATAGGTGGGTGTCAGGCCGTCATTGATCCTGGCCTCATTAAACAGGTTGGCATAGTTGTAGGCATCGATGAATTCCGGATAAACGGTGGGCATGCCAAAGCCATAGTCCACATTCACATTCATCATGCGTCGATGCTGATCTCCTCTCCTGGTGGTGATCATCAACACCCCGTTAGCGGCGCGCGGGCCATACAGGATCTTTGTTGTCGCATCTTTAAGCAATTCGATCGATTCGATTTCTTCGGCCATCAGGTGGTCTATGGGTCTTTCGATGCCATCGACCACGGTGATCAGCTGATTGTTGTCATCCCTCCCAAGCCCTCTGATATAAAGGGATGCAGGATTGTTTGACATCCCCCCGGCATTCATGATGGTTACCAGGCCCAAACCATGGCCTTGCAATGTATTGGAAAGCAAAGGTTCGGGCGATGTAACCAATTTGTCACCGGAAATATCGCTCACCGCACCGGTAACGTAACGTTTGGGTGAGGTCAACTGCAACGGGAGGTTTACCATGTCGTCTTTCCCTGTTTGCAGAAGTTCATCATACAAGGTGATTGTTTCCGGCATAGTCTTGTTTTCAAGGTCGAATACAATGTTTGTGTATCCCTTCGCTTCGATGATCATGGTGGCATTCTCCGCAACGATTGCTTCGACGGATCCGTTTCTGTCGGGATAGAAACGGCCATTGGGGGCAATGACCACTGCATTGCTGATGGGTCGCCCTTCCGGATCTTCGAGATCAAAACGCAATTCAACCGGCTCAGAACCGGTGCCGGGCTGTGCCACGCTTAAGGGCAGGTTGAAGAACATGCAAAAGGTGAGCAGGACCGGTAAAAAATTGGTTAACTGTCTGAAATATTGTTTCATTTTCATAGGGATAAGCAATATGGGGATGGGTTACCATCCGGGGTTTTGTCTGAAATTTCCTAACTGATCGGTATGGTCTGCGGCTACCGGGTACCAGTAATGTCTTCTGCTGAAGACCCTTACCTCAGTTTGAACGGGTACTACTTCATATTCGAACTCTTTGAGCGACACATCGGGCTGATCGGGTGTGAGGTCCCTCACTTGCATGCCTTTTATCGGGTGGGTGTCTTCGAAGAGCTCCTCGGCGATCATCCACCTGCGTACATCAAACCAGCGGTGTGCCTCATAGCTAAGCTCAACAGCCCTTTCATTCCTGATACGCTCCCTCAAGCCTTGTTTTGAGCCGGAAAACTCGGCCAGCACGGGGGGCATACCCACCCGTGCGCGAATCCTGTTGACGGCATCAAGGGCGGTCATTCCGTAGTTATGGGGATCTGAAGTTGGGCCATAAGCTTCATTCATGGCCTCTGCATAGTCAAGATAGATTTGGGTTGTACGGATGAAGATACAGCTGTAGTTATACAGGTTATAACCCGGCTTGTTCCAGCCTTTGGCTTCCTGGGGCACGAATTTGATAAAGAAGTATCCGGTGGGTACCCCCCTTGTCCAGTCAGACGCCCAGTCCTGACCGCCTTCCCAGGGTTCGAGATAGATAGGGTTGCCGGCGGCATCCAGGCCATAGGACCATCCGGGCGGAAGGATGTTGTTATAAAACCGCGGGTCCCTGTTGGCATAAGGATCCTGATCATCATAACCGGAATTGGGGTGATCGACGGGATAGGCGTTGCCATCGTCTGGATTGATCACCTCATGCATGTCAACAAGGTTTTGAGAGGGAGTGGTGACGGCCCAGCCCCAGTTTCCGGGCCTGTCAGACCACCTGCTGTTCTGAAAATGGATGGACATGTGTACATCCCTGTTTATGTTCGTGTTGTTGAAATACCAGAGTCCTTCCTCACTCACATAATGGGGGCGGTGATAAAAGATATGCCTGTACAGTGAATCCCGCTGGTTGTCCGACGCCCCTTCTCCTACCAGTTGTCTGCTTGGCAATTGGGTTTCAATATATTCAATCACATCATGTGCGTATTGTGCCGCCTTTTCACTCCATTCCTGGTCATAGTCATTGTATTGATTCAGGCTGTGCACTTCGTTTCTCATCAAGGGACTGGCGGCATACAAAGCGGCCATAGATT
>SLCY01000011.1 GCA_007125585.1 Bacteroidales bacterium | reverse complement strand
CTGAACAGGAGATGGCCAGGGGGATGATCTTCAGCATGGACAACAAACCCTTCCCACCGGTAAAGACAAGGCTCGTCAGCTTTGATCATGCAGGAGATATGCCCTCGTGGGGCGATGTCATTGCAGGCAATATGAATGCCATGCCCGTTACTGTGTTCACATCTCTGGATGATCCAACCGGCATCGATGCATTTACAGATGATATTGGATTTAGCGTTTATCCGAATCCTGCCACTGACCGATTATGGGTGGAACTTACCATCCGTCAGCCGGAACGGGCTGTTGTATCCCTGATCAATGCACACGGACAAGTTGTGGAAACAAGGGAGTATGGAGAAGCCGGCCCGGGTAAAATATACTTCAATCTGAAAGGATTGTCGCCCGGCCTTTATATGGTCAGGTTAACGCATGGCCATCATTTCCATATCGAGAAGATCATATTGAATTAACCTGGGGAAAACAGCACTCCATCCATGCCTGTTTCATCGAAATAGCCTAATGCATTATTGTGTGCGGGAGGAATACAGGTTTGCAGGATTGGTCACTATGCCCCTCTTTGCATATAAATCCTGCCACGACTGTAACCAGACACACGGGCGGATGATCCATGCTTGGTAAATTTCATGATACTGCTTGAATAAAAAACAAAATCTAATCCAATGAAAAGCAGGTATTCTTTAAACTTAGGCAGGCCTTTTGGTATAAAGGTATCAGTGCACTGGACATTTTCCCTTTTGATTGCATGGATTGTACTGATCAGCGTGAGCCAGGGCTTGGGGATAACCCAAATATTGATGCATGTGCTCTTTGTTCTGGCCCTGTTTGTTTGCGTGGTGTTGCACGAACTGGGACACTCCCTTGCAGCCATCAGGCTCGGCGGTGAAGTGGACAGCATCACCCTGTTGCCCATTGGTGGCATGGCGCATATGTCTAAGATGCCTGAAAAACCCAGGGATGAATTTTTGGTATCGGCAGCAGGTCCGCTGGTAAACGTTGCCATCGCAATCATTCTGTGGATATACCTTGTTTATCTGCATCCGAAGGGTGTAGGGGAAATGGAGTTTGAAGCCGTTACCGCGGCGAATTTCCCTTTGATGTTGTTGGCAGCCAATCTTTTCATCGTTGCATTTAACCTGATACCCGCATTTCCCATGGACGGGGGCCGTTTGTTCCGGTCGGCCCTGTCGATCAAAATGAGCCGGCTAAAAGCCACGCGGATCGCCAAAGACATAGGGCAGGTATTTGCCATCTTCTTTATTATCGCCGGACTGTTCATTAATCCTTTCCTTATCATCATCGGTTTTTTCATCCTGCTTGGCGCCAAAGGTGAATATGAGATGATAAAATACCAGGATGTGTTGAAGAACTATACGGTAAAAGACATTGTTAAAACGGAATTTGCCGAACTGGACGAAGATGACACCCTGGGGAAAGCGGCTGAGAAGCTGGTTCAGATCTCTGATAATGGCTTTGTGATCAGGTCGGAGGGAGATTATGCGGGAATATTGACGAAGAATGACCTGATCAATGGTTTGAACGCACATGGCAGGGAAACCAAGATCAAAGATGTGATGCGCAAAGAGATTGAGGCTGTTCATACTGACACCCCCCTTTTTGAGGTCTTTCAGGACATGCAAAAAAACCGCAACCATTTGTTACCGGTAATTGTTGATGATGAGTTTATGGGGGTCCTGGACATCGAAAACCTCAATGAGTTCTTTTTAATCAGGAAAGCCACGCAAAAAATATGAACCTTGTTTATAGAGCATGGAAACAAAATACAGGACAAAGCCGATGCGTATTCTGATCGTGGATGATGAGAAGACAGCGCACCAATTATATAAGCTGATGCTCATAACCGAAGGTCATACCTTTTTTCACGCCCATAACGGTCAGGAGGCAGTGGAGATCTTTACCAGCAACCCGGACATCGATTTGATCCTGATGGACATCAGGATGCCTGTAATGAATGGATACGTGGCTGCAAAGAAGATCAGAAAGCTGAATGAAGAGGTGATAATTTTCGCACAGACAGCGTTTGATCTGGCAGAAGACAAAAGGAAGGCTTTGGAGGCCGGATGCAATGATCATTTGGCAAAGCCCTTTGACAGTCGGGTGCTCCGAAAAAAAATTGCTCAATATTTCAAATCGTCCCGGTCCGCTACCTCATCAGCAGGGTTTTAACAAAGCCATCTCCTTTCAGCAGACCAAAATACCCCTGTTTTACGCTCTCTTCGTTGTATTCTTTAACATCATCAGGTTGAACGTCCGGATGGAAGATCATAAAAGGTACCGGGTCATGTGTATGCGTGCGCAGTTCGCAGGGTGTGGGATGATCGGGCAGGATGGCGATGGACACCGCTTCATTCATCGTTAGGGTTTCTTCAACAATGGTTTTCACCACACGTTGATCAAGATATTCAAGGGTTTGTACCTTAAGGTCTGCATCGCCCTCATGGCCTGCCTCATCGCTGGCTTCAATGTGCAGGTATACCAGGTCAACTTCTTTAAGGGCATCCAGGGCGGCTCTGGCTTTGCCTTCGTAATTGGTATCGAACAGACCCGTTGATCCCGGGACCTTAACGGGCTTGAAGCCGGCATAGGCACCAATGCCATAGATCAGGTCAACGGCAGATATGACAGCGCCTGTCTTGCCGTAAAGCTCCTTAAAAGTTTTCATATTGGGCCTGTATCCGGGCGACCAGAACCAAACCGCGTTGGCGGCATCCTTGCCGGCGGCCAATCTTTTTTTGTTGACGGGGTGGGAAGATAACAGCGTCCGGGATTTCATGATCAGGTCATTGAGCATCGTCGCCGTTGCATCCCCTTCAGGATTTTTGCTTTTCACCATTACGTCCCTGTACTTTTTTCCAGGCACGTCATGTGGGGGGGTGCACTCAACCTGGTCAGAACCCTTTTTCACCACGAAAAGATGACGGTAGCTGACACCCGGATAAAAAAGACAGTCCTCGTCGGACAAATTATCATTCAGGAAGTTGACCAGCTCATGGGATTCCTCCGTTGAAATATGTCCCGCGCTATGGTTTTTGATCCTTCCGGCATCATCAATGCATATCAGGTTGCAACGCATGGCCAGGTCATCGTCCCTGAGGTCAACGCCCATGCTGGCCGCTTCCAGCACTCCCCTGCCCTGGTAAACTTCATGAACATTATAGCCCAGCACCGCCATGTTGGCGATCTCACTACCCGGAGGCATGTCATCAGGCACGGTCTTGAGCAGTCCGCACCGGCTCCGTGCACACAATGCATCAATATTCGGGATGTTGGCAGCCATCAGCGGCGTCCTCCCGCAAAGCTTTTCAATGGGATAATCAGAACAACCGTCGGCAAGGATAATGATGTACTTCATAGAATATTTTTTTCGATTCGATCATCTCGGTTCATCTGCACTTTAACGCATCCCTGTAAGGTGCTTTTTGAAATCCTCATATTGGTGTTTCAGAAATCCGTATTTCTCTTCCTTGTCTTCCAGACCCTGCAGGCTTGGTGGCAGGTCGGGGTCGAATTTCAGGATCTCCTGTATCTGTTCGGGAAATTTTGCCGGATGGGCTGTTTCCAGGACCACAAACAGTTGGTCTTTATCCATTCCCTCGTTCATTGCCAGATATTTTTGCAATCCAGCCCATCCCACTGCGCCATGGGGTTCCAGCAGCAGGCGGTGAGCATGCCATGCATCGGCAATGCACTGCCTGGTTTCGGCATCTGTTATGGAGAAAGCAACCATATCCTTTCGCATCGCTATCATATCCGGTATCTTTTCTATCCTCCCTTTTTCGTCCATCACGCCGCCATAAAGGGCCACAAGCCTTGAGAGGTTGCTGGGGTGGCCCACATTCATGGCACTGGAGATGCAGTTCTTAGACGGCTCAATCTTTTGGTATTCACCTGTATTCAGAAAGACAGGAAACTCATCGTTCTCGTTCACGGCAATACCCATTTGCCGGACAGGCAGGCCCATTTCCCGGGCAATCATCCCTCCCATCATATCCCCGAAATTGCCCGAAGGCACCAAGAATATAGCCTGCTCGTCGGTGTTTTTCCGCAGTTGCGACCAGGCGAAGAAATAATACACTGCTTGTGGCAGCAATCTGCCGATGTTGATGGAGTTGGCAGAAGAGAGGTTCAGTGTGGCAAGATCAGGGTCCGCAAAGGCACGCTTCACCATGGCCTGGCAGTCGTCGAACTTGCCATCGACGGCGATCACTTCCACATTCTTTCCCAGGGTGGTCATCTGCTTGCGCTGCCGCACTGTGACCTCTTTTTCTGGGAACAGGATGAGTACCCTGATGTTGTCGAGTCCGTAGAAAGCATTTGCAATGGCACTTCCGGTATCTCCTGAGGTGGCGGTCAGGATCAGCAGATCTCTTTTCTCTTTCATGAGAAAATGGTTCATCAGCCGGCCCATCATACGTGCCGCAAAGTCCTTGAAGGAGGCTGTAGGCCCCTGGTCGAGACGCATAACATATTTCCGGTCGCAGACGTGTTCCAGCGGCACACTGTAATCATATGCATCGTTCACCAGGAGGCGCAGAATATCTGCCGGCACTTCATGTTTCAGAAAGGCATGCAAAACCACAAAAGCCACCTCGGGATAACGCATCTTTGAAAACGCGTCCATTGTGCTTTTTTCCAGGACAGGGAAACAGTCAGGCATATAAAGTCCCTTGTCGGGAGCCTGCCCTTTAAGCAAGGCTTTTTTAAAGGATACAGCGGGCGCTTTAAGATTTGTAGAATAATATTTGATTGCCTCCATTGGCGTTTGAATGTTGATTTTTTTTTAAAAAAGACTTCATTGACTGACGGGCTGTATGCCATCACATTGGGTGCCGTTTATCCGATCCTGGCAGACGAAGCGCCTCCGGCCGAGAACTCAGGAAAGGTCACGGTGACCTTATTGCCATCAAGCACTGACAATGCCTGGTCGAGATCGGCGATGATGTCGTCGGGATGTTCTAATCCGACGCACAACCTTACGAGGTTTGGGGGTATGCTCGCCAGTTTGCGCCCTTCTTCACCTTGCTGGGAGTGTGTCGAAATGGCCGGGATGGTTGCTACCGATTTGATGCGTCCCAGGTCTGTGGCGCGCCATATACGCTGCATGGCGTCAAAAACTTTACGCGTGTTGGCAGGTCCGCCGTTAACGCGGAACGACATCAGATGTCCGTACCGGTTTTGCGGCGCCCCATATTGCTCGTCGTACTCTGCATCAACAAGGAACATGTATTGCTTTGCCAGGGGATGCAAGTGGTGTTCTTCGAGGCCGAGATAATCGACGCCTTCTATGTGTTTATGCTGTTTCAGGAACCGGGCAACCTTCATGGTGCTTCGGCTGGCGATGTCCATACGGTGGCGGATGGTCCGGATATCGTTGAGCGCCAGGATGGCGTTCATCGGGGAGATGTTGGGTCCGTTGTCGCGGTTGGGCATCTGTTTAAGGTAGGCACAGAAGTCGGCTTTCATCTCCGGATTGTCAATGTTGGTGGTGATGCCCTTCCGTGCGATCACAGCACCTGCTATCCCAAAACCACTGGTGAACAACGATTTGGTGACAGACTGCACCACGATGTCGGCGCCGTAAGCAAGGGGCCTCAGCAAGGCGGGTGTGGCCACAGTGGAATCAAAAATGGCCGGGATGCCATACTTGTGGGCCAAGTCCACGATCTTTTTCACATCAAAAAATGCCTGCGACGGGTTGCTGGGCATCTCACCATACAGAAAGCGGGTGTTTTCATCTATTTGCGACTCCCACTCACCCATATCCGTGCTGTCGATGATGCGTCGCCACTGGATGTTGCGTTCCTGTTCCTTGCGGATGGCAAACTGCTGGAACGTACCCCCATACACCTGGCAAGTGGCCACAAAGTTCATCGGGCTGTTGGGGCGCCTGGGGTCTTCCACCAGGAATTGGTCGACGGCACACTGTATGGCCGCCATGCCCGACGCGGTAGCAATACAGGACGCATCCACATCAGTGCCATAAGCCTCCAGCAGGGCAAGCACACCTTCCATATAGTAAATACTGGGGTTGGCAATGCGGGCATAACACCAGGTGGGAATCTGGTAACCCAGGGCGGCTTCCATCTCGTCCGAATCGCGGTAGGTCTGCGAGGTCGACATGTAGATGGGCTCAATAATGGAGCCCTGGTTGAAGTCCAGTGCCTCCTGCATGGAATACACACCGTGCACAGCAATGGTGTCGAAACGGCATTGTTTCATCTTTCTGATGCTCTCTGCATGCCATTGCAAGGCACGTGCAGCTGCTTGTTTGTAATAATCAACGCCTTTGGATGTCATGATATGTTGGGTTAATGAGTAATGATTGTTATATGGGCGAAATATAGTAAAAACTTTGTGAACAGCTTGCAAAATATACAAATATGAAAAGCGTATTCAAATAAAACACAATCAAACAATCACCGTGCGATTCTTGTTTATACATTCTGAATAAGCCATATCTTTATCAATTATTTGCCATTCGATTATAATAACATTTCTAATATGATTAGTTCCCGGCGACACGCATGGGTTTTAAGGACGCTTAACCTCTTTCTCCTACTTCCCTTTTTTATTCTTTCATCCTGTGAAGAAAATGAAAATGTTTTTTTCGTCCCGGCAGATACTGAAGATCAATATGAGATCCATTTCATCGATGTTGGCCAGGGGGATGCCATTTTCATTTCGACTCCTGACAAGAACCTGCTGGTTGACGGCGGGCGGCATGACAGCAATATTACTGATTATTTGCTGTCTCTGGACATCGAGAAGATTGACTTCGTTATAGCCACCCACCCCCATGCCGACCATATCGCCGGACTGATTAATGTTTTTTATGATTTTGACATTGGCGAGGTGCTTGATCCGGGCGTGGTTCACACAACCTATACGTTCAATCAGTATCTATCAACCATTGAAGTATATGATATCCCGTTTACCATCGGAAGAAAAGGGATGGAAAGGGTTCTTTCAGAGCACGCATTCTTTAAACTTCTTCATCCGGTCAACCCAAGTGACGACCACCTGAACAACGCCTCCATCGTTGCCCATGTTACCCTGGGCGAAGTGACGGTTTTGCTGACCGGAGATCTTGAAAAAGAGGGTGAGGCAGAAGTGCTGCAGGAGCCTCATTTGCTGGCCAGCGACATCCTGAAGGTCGGGCACCATGGCAGCAATACCAGTTCCACCATGCCATTCCTTGAAGCGGTCGACCCTGATGTCAGTGTCATCCAATGTGGCCAGGACAATCCTTACGGGCACCCGCACGGCCCTGTGCTCGAGCGGTTGGCGGCAATAGGTACGGATGTTTACCGGACCGACATCCACGGCCATATTGTGATTGAAACGGATGGTGAGGAATACACTGTCCATACCGAGTAAAGCTGAGATCTGCAGTGACTGCACCTGGGCTTTTGGAAGCTAGGGTTTCGGATGAGGGCAAATGTCAAACATATTTTCAGAGGCTGCAACCAAACTAAAAAAAAATGAAGGGAGTTGTTGACAGGATTGTTGAGAACATTGCGGTTGTTATCATTGAGGATCAGGGGGTTGTATTGAACATCCCCATAGAGGATCTGCCTGAGGGAACCCATGAAGGGACCTGGCTGACGGTCGGGTTTTCCATCGATGAGGGGCAGACCTCTGACATGTATGAAAAAAACAAGGGTTTGCTCGAAAGACTGATCGGCCGGTGGAAACGTTTTCCGAAAAATGCGGCAAGGTGAGTCCTGTTTTTTCTGTTGTCTGTATGTCAATTGAAAATTGTCGAGTACCTTTGATAGTGGCTACCTGTGCAGGCAGGTAGCGGAAAGCTTATCGTTCGTCACATGGTAACAACACGACGTTTCCCTTGGGTAGGGTTATTCATGGCCCTGGCCATGTTCTTTATTGTATTCTTTAGTTTCCGTATTATCCAGCCGCCGGCCGTTGTTCCCGCTGATGCACCCGACAGCCTTTTCTCTGCGGAGCGTGCTGCTGCCCATTTGCCCTACATTGCCTCTGTGCCAAATCCCATCGGTACCCGGGCCAACGAAGAGGTTGGCCGTTATCTTATGGGGCAACTGGAAGGGATGGGCCTGGCGCCTGAGCTTCATCACACCAAGGTTTACTATGCTCAGCGTGCAGCGACCCTTAAGAATGTGCTGGCCAGGATCCCCGGAAGCGGAAACGGGCAGGCGATCCTGTTCATGGGCCATTATGACACCGTAATGGATGCTCCCGGGGCATCCGATAATGGTGCGGCGGTCATTGCCTTGCTAGAGGTGATCAGGATGCTTCAGCACCATCCGCCGCTGGATAACGACCTGATCTTCTTGTTCTCCGACGGTGAAGAGATGGGGTTGCTGGGTGCCCGCGCTTTTATGGAACACCCATGGGCTCAAGATGTTGCCGTGGTAATCAACCTGGAAGCCATGGGTACCACCGGACAAAGCATCATGTTCGAGACAGGGGCAAACAACCTGAGGGCCATCAGAGAATTTGCCAGAGCAGCACCCTATCCTACGGGCAACTCGTTGAGTGTGGAAATATACAATCGCATGCCCAACGCCACCGATTTCGATATCTTCAAAAATGAGGGATATCAGGGCTTGAACTTCGCATACATAGGCAACAGCTTCGACTACCACACCGGCGGAGACAATATTAAAAACACTGACCTGCGGTCTGTTCAACATCATGGTTCACACGCTGCAGCCCTGGCTCTTCACCTGGGCAATGGCTCTCCTGACCTGCAGGCCGATGAAAATGCAGTGTATTTCAACACCATTGGTTATGGCTTTGCAAGCTACCCTTACAGCCGGGTGCCTGTAATCACCCTGCTTGTGTTTCTCACGGCCGCAAGTATTTTCGCACTGGGTATACACAAAGGACGGATCAGACCACTGAGGATGCTTTATGGCTTTGTTGCATTTTGCATCCACCTGGTAATACTCTATGTGGTTTTCAATGCTTTGTTCCAGGTCGTGGGATCTTATTATCCGGGCAACAACATTCGTCTGATTGAATACCATCAGCAAGGCATCCTTCTCGGATCTGCTTTGCTTGCCGTGGCTTTCTCCGCGGCCTATTACAGCATGATGATGCGGGGGACCAGATTGTGGCAACTGCTGTCGCTGTTGACCTTTATCATGCTGCTGCTATGGTGGAGCGGGGAAATTTCCATATTAAAGATCTCTACCGGTGTGGGCATCACAGCCTGGTTGTATTTTGCCCACCGCAAGCCGTCCTGCTACCAAGACCTTTCGGCCGGGGCTGTGGCCGTTTGGGTTCTTCTGATGGTTTTGGCAGCATTCATGGTGCCAGGTGCCAGTTACCTGTTTACCTGGCCCCTGCTGTTCAGCCTGGTACCCCTGGGAGTCGCATTTTACCGGAAATCAAAAAAAGGGCAAGGGGCGTTGCAGGGTCTTGTGTGGGTTGTCTTTGCCATTCCTGTCCTAGCCTGGTTTTCTGTGATCATGCATTTGTTTCAGCTGGCAATGGGGGTGCAGGTGGCAGGCATCACGATGATCTTTGCGGGCCTTGCGATGGGTTTGCTGATACCGCACATACACATGATGACCCGTGCACAGCCATGGCTCATCCCGGGCATTGTCTTTCTGTCCGGACTTTTTTTTCTTCTGAGCAATATAGCCGGACTGACTTATGATGAGCGTCACCGAAAGCAAAGCAACATCATGTATGCCACCGATGCTGAAACAGGCAATTCTTACTGGATCAGCCCCCGGGCCCGGAAGCCTGACCCGTGGACAGTGCAGTTCCTGACCGAACACCCGGACACTCTAAGCCTGGACAGGTTTTTTCCAGGTCTTACCGGCGGTGCACTGGCAAAACAAAGCAAGGGCCCTCCCCTGGCAACTCCCTCATTGCATGTAATGGCCGACAGCCTCAAAAACGGGGAGCGCATGCTAAGGCTCCACGTGCAAGCCGAAAGAAACATATCCCGGATGACTTTCTATTTTAACACGGGGGACCGTGAGCTTGCACTCCGGGTCGGAGAGTTGGAAAGGTACAATCTTCCCTCCTACCGCGATGATGACTGGCGCATGTTTACCTATTTTGCTCCGCCGGAAGAGGGGGTCACAGTGACTGTTTACACCCATCCGGACCAGCAAATCAACCTTCGCCTTAACACACACGATGATAGTGGTATCCAAGGTATTGCAGGTTATACAGAGCGACCATCGTATATGATGTCGTGGGGAGACCAGTCCTTAACAACCAATTTCTTCCAATTTTGAGTAACCCTGATATACATGAATTTTTTTATGTGTTTATAACTCCTTCCCGTCTCCGGTTTTCTGTCATCAGTCATTATGGCCTGCTTGCAGATGGCATCCCCTGCTGAAGTGGCCTTGTTTTTGACGCAGATCCATCAAATGCAGATGGTGTGTTGCCAGGATTGCATTTAAAAAAAGCATTGTACCTTTAAGCCTGTATTTTGTAAATGGCAAATGGCAAGATGATGGGGTGGTCATTTATAAGGGCAATGTTCTTTTATCTGTGATTCCAACCCAGTCATTGTTTAAACCGTCTGTTTGAATACAAGATCAGAGATTCATGAAAAACCATCAAATATCTGGGAGATCCCGGAAATATTGGCTTGTAGGTGTTATTGGGTCTGCTGTCCTGTTCATGTTTTCCTGTGAAAGAATAATTGACACACCCAAGGATAAACTTCCCGCTGAGCTACAATTTGAATTCAGCTTACAGGAATATTCTCTTACGGAAGACAAGCAGGGTGCTTCGAATTTTTCCATTGACAGGGGCCAGCTCGTTCTGGAGAATATTGAGTTTGATGGCAGGCGACAACAGGCTGCGCAGAGCATCTATTTTATTTCTGATTTTCCTGACCCCCTGTCCATTGATCTGGTGCCACAGGGTTATCAGGCAGATTTTCACTTTGAGATTCCACAAGGAATATATGATATGATAGAAATGACGTTTCATCTGGGGGCTGACCAACACGCGTCCCTGGTAATGGAAGGCCAGTTTCGTAGGGGCAATCTCGAACCTGTCGCTGTACGTTTTGAATACACATACAGGGAGCAGATACGTGTCCGGGCCACACCGGGTGACAACCAGGATAATATCATTTTTTCAAAGGAAGAACCATCCACCGCAAACGTTGAACTCAACACAGGGTCCCTGCTGCGCCTGGTAAACTTCGGTATGCTTGTTCAAGCCGAAGTGATAGAGGTAGACGGTCAGGATGTTATCTTTATCGATGGGAGTACCAATACCGGCTTATTCAACAGCATTTCGGCCAGGTTAAACAATGCGTTTACTTTGGTTATTGAATAATAAATGGAGAGAGATCTGTATACAGAAGAGGAGATTGTCAGGGGTTGTATTGAAAACGACCGTCATTTTCAGGAAATATTATACCGCATGCATGCCCGGAAGATGTATGGGGTCTGCATGGGGTATGCCGGTGGCCGGCCCCTGGCGCAGGATATGCTACAGGAGGCTTTTGTCAAGGTTTTTCGAAATATAAGGCAATATGGGGGCAAGGGGTCGCTGGAGGGATGGATCCGGAGAATCGTCATCAATACGGCCATTGACCATCTGCGCAAAGAAAACCATAACATGTACCTGTTCAATGAAGACATCACGGAGAATCAGCACAGAATGGCCGATGAAACAATGTCGGTCATGGAAACAAAAGATATCTTGGCGCAGATAGCCAAATTACCCGAGGGGGCGCGGATCATTTTTAATTTGTACGCAGTTGAGGGTTTCAGTCACAATGAAATTGCGGCTCGCCTGCACATCAGTGCCGGGACATCCAAGTCACAGTTCAGCAGGGCACGAAAGTTGTTGCAGGGATGGCTTCAGCAAACGAACGTTTGAGTCATGCATTTTGAAAGATGGTATAAGCAATGGATAGAGGGCAATGCCGAATCCCCTCCTGAGAAAGTCTGGGAGGAGATCCAGGATTCATTGGATATAGACCTTGTATGGCACCAGGTTAGTGGTGGGCTGGACAGATCAGCAAAAAAACGCAAGCCTCTTTATTGGGTTGTGGCAGCATCTTTTTTGCTTCTGATAGGTTCTGCAGGCTTGATCACTTATTTTTTCCCTGTCACCTTTCTTCCCACACACGTCACCGACGTGCAGCCTGTTCTTCATCGTACGGTCCCCGATGATATGCCGTCAATTTTAGGCCGTGAAACAGCTTTGCCGGCCAGGGGGCCTACCCCGCTATCTTTGAATGTCCGTGCAAGTTTTCCGGTGCAGGGCCTGCGCCCTGGATACCCCTTTGAAAGTGCCCCTACGGGCCTTCCATATATAACGGCTGCTACCGGCGAGGCCTTTCCCGTTACGACACCAACAATGGACAGTGAAACCGGCATACACCCAATCATTAAAATATCTGCCAAAGAACAAACAGGCATCAACCTTGCTTACGTCCCAGGGTCCGAAAAGCCACAGCAGTCCGGTTATTTTGCAGGAATTTCCGCACAACTGGCCAACACATGGGTTCGCAATGAAAAGACATCTGCAGGTTTGCAAAGTGGGTCACTCACCGACACAAGGCCTTCCTTTGGCAACTCCATAGGTCTCATTGCAGGCAGAACGATATCCGAAAACCTGGTTCTGCATGTTGGCTTTGATATCATTTCTCAAAAAAGACAGGCTTACAATGAATACCTGCGTGGCCAGTATGTGGCAACGAGTCTCGAAATGGATTATACCAAGTTGTCTTTTATGGCGGGCTATAAACTGCACGCAGACCTTCCCCATTGGACATTCTTCGGGGTTTATGCCGGTTATCTGCAGAATGCGAAAAGCAATATTAACGGTTGGGCCGAGCCGGTCAGCGAAAATTTTACCACAATGGATTACGGGGTCATTGCGGGTTACGAATATTATCATTCCCTTGGGGGACATTGGCAGTTGGGTACGGGAATATTTGCCAATTACGGGTTGACAAATATTTATACGGGTGACGGATTAATCCCGGTCCATTTGAATAAGACGAAGCTTCTTTCCTTTCAGCTGGGCATATCCCTGAGATATTCGGTGTTTTGAAAACTTCTTTTTTTAATCCTCTTTCCATCCTTATTGACAAAATATTCGTCATAAGGATGTTATGATCAATCTATGTTGCACCATAAACCTGAAAGACATGTATCGGATCGGCAGGATTGTCCTGATATTTTTATTTTGCTTATTTGGAGTTACGGCATGTGGCCCCGACCCGGATCCTGTTGAAACGGGCCGCCTGAATCTGTACCTTACTGATGCTCCGCTCGACACAGAAGGGATTGTGGGGGTGTATATCACGATCATGGAGATTCATTATCACACCAGGGCAAATACATGGGAGGCATTTGAAGAATTTGAGGGACCGGTAACGGTGAATCTGTTGGACCTTCTGAGGGGGGAAACCAAATTCCTTGGGTCTTTCGAAATGCTTCCCGGTCATTATACCCAGTTGCGGTTTATGCTGGATGCCAAAGAACTTGGGCAAGGGCCTCCGACGAACCCAGGCTGTTACATTGAGTTTGATGACGGCTCCACCCGGCCATTGTTTGTGCCCAGCGGATCGCAATCAGGCTTCAAGGGTATAGGGCCGTTCTCTGTCCCTTTGAATGGCGTGGTAGATGTCACTGCAGATTTCGATGTGCGGCGTTCAATCGTGGTGGCAGGCCAATCCGGCATATATATCCTGAAACCGGTGATAAGACTGGTTGTCAACGATCAGGCTGGCAGGATCGTCGGAAATGTGTTTAATATCCCTGAAGATACCGGGATCGTTATATATGCATATGAGTCAGGTGATTACACCGAAGATGAAGCAGCAGATCCTGTTGGTGATGAAGGGCGCTTTCCCGGTGCCATCAACAGTGACATGGTTTGTGAAAACAACAAGTATCATCTCGACTTTCTTGCCGAGGGGATGTATGACCTGGTGGTAACCTCCACCATCGATGGGGTGTTCCAGGAAGTAGTTGGGACAGTCGAAGGTATAGCGGTCAGTGCAGGGCAGACCACCAACCATCCTATTGACCTGCTTGAGCTGAGCCCGTAAAACATTCATCTCTTCTTCAATGGTCCGGATGCCAGCAATGTCAAAATTATCTGCCGGCATATCGGCCATGCTTTCAAAAAGGAAGGCTGGCAATGCTGGTCCGGCGGCGATGTACTTTTTCTTTGGCTCCCATCCAAAGAAAAAGCTACCAAAAAGAAAGATCACCGCTTCTGATGCATCTGCTAAAAACCACGGCCCCTTCAGTCTGCGCAGGCAAAGCCG
>SLCY01000115.1 GCA_007125585.1 Bacteroidales bacterium | reverse complement strand
ATATTTATTTTCATCGCGCTGGCAATTAAAATTGTCAAGGAATATGAAAGATTGGTGGTGTTTCGTTTGGGACGGTTGATAGCCATTAAAGGTCCCGGGTTTATCCTTATTATCCCTGGTATAGACAGGGTTACGCGGGTATCTTTGCGTGTTGTCACCCTGGATGTTCCCTCCCAGGAAGTGATCACAAAAGACAACGTAACCACCAATGTAAACGCAGTGGTCTATTACCGGGTAGTCGACCCCAACAAGGCGATTGTTAATGTGGAAGATTTTGCCACGGCAACTGCACAGCTGTCTCAAACCACCTTGCGTAGTGTTGCAGGGCAGGCGGAGCTGGATGAGCTTTTATCGGAAAGAGAAAAGTTAAATATTAAAATCCAGAGCATCCTGGATGAAGCAACGGATCCGTGGGGCATCAAGGTAACGACGGTAGAAATCAAAGACGTAGTGATACCCGAAGGTCTTCAAAGGGCGATATCCAGGCAGGCTACTGCTGAAAGGGAGCGGCGGGCGGTCATTGTACAGGCTGAAGGAGAAAAACAGGCTGCCGGCAAGATCCGGGAAGCGGCAAGCATTTTAAATACGGAAAAAGGAGCCTTTTATATCCGGTTATTGAGAGCGCTTCCGGAAATAGCCAGCCAGCAAGGTTCCCTTATCGCCTTTCCGCTGCCTGTGGAGCTGAAATATTTGTTTCCTGAAGCATCCGGAGAAGATAAAAAAGAGGAAGATGGTAAGAAGAAAGGGAAAAAAGATTAAATGATTTGATAAACTGAAAAGTTACTTATTACCGGGAGCTATCTCTTTAAGGCTAAGCACATCGTAATGATCTTTCGGACGACCCGATTTGATTTTTGATTCAATAAGGTCTTCAAAGGAAAGTACACGAAACTTTAATAGTTTGTGTTTATTCAGCTCGCAAATGTCAGACTTGGCATAAGCCTCTTCGAAGCTTACACCAAAATTCAGATAGGTAATCAGTTCTATTTTAAAGACAGGACTGATGTGTATGCTGATATTCTGCTGTTGTTTGCAAACTGAATCAGGGAATTTATCAAACTCGTAACCCAGCTGCTTCAGTGCTCTTGATAATTTTTCCAGGTTTTCGGGACTTGTATCAATCCAGAAATCTATATCCGCTGAATGCCTCTGCACACCATGAAAATTCACTGCTCCTCCTCCCACCAGGATCATGCGTACATTATTGTTTTGTGCTGCATCGAGGAATTCTTCCACAATCTCATTCAGCTCTCTGGCTGAAAATGGCATGATTTCTCGTTTATTCATGGGGGAAAATGTGAAAATTATTGTCCTTTGCCTGTTTCTTCGGGGGATAAAGGTTCTGATAAAACGCCGACATTTTCAGAAATAACATAAACCTATCTTCGGGCCTTCGCCGGAGGTCTTTGGCCAGGCTCTCTTTTTTTGATTCAGCCTTGGTAATGAAGCGTATTTGAGGTTTTCTCATTATTCCATCGATGATAGTACAAATATAATGAAGTTCTCAATAAGTGAAGTGGCGGTTTTTATCCCATTTTCCGGTTTTCGGTTTATACTTCTCCGGTTTTTTGTTGAATGTTTTTAATCATGAAAACCGCACATAAGATGGTGATGATGTTAAAAGCGGGAATGATAAATATTGACGGAATAACATTCACGCCACTTAGGGCCATGGCGATAATTTTCGCCGTAAGCGCTGTCATCAGCAATGATAAAAACCCCAGGTAGATGGTTGCATAGAGGTAGCCCAGCCTTTTTTTCCGGTAAAGCATCAGTCCGGCCACAAAGCTTATTGGCAACAACAACCCCAGGTCAAAACCCTGTACGATCAGCGTGGTAAAATGGTTCAGCTCAGCCGGGTAAATGGTGCCATCGATCAATGGAGGTACAACGATGCCCAACCAAAGAAATGCGATGGCAACAGCATTGATCATCAAAAACCCACCTACAATTTTGGCGGGAGTTTTTTCAGAAAACCGGTAATTGCTCATCAGCTCCAGCTTCCTGCTTAACAGAAATACCCCAAAAAAGGACAGGCCCATCAGCACCACGTAGCACAAAAACAGAAAATTGTACATGCCCATGGCTGTATAAAACCAGTAGGTGACAAAAATAAAGCCGAGCACTCCGCTTAACAGGAAATGTAAGCGGATGGATTTTTTCAGATATCCGATCAGCGAGAGCAATAAGAGTGGGATGGCAATAAACAATGTAACATAATCATGGGCGATGCCCTGGATGGCAACATCCGAGGGCATGTGATGGTACAAGCCCTTGCCGTATATTTCGATGTTAAGACCCCGGATGGACTGATAGATAAAGGGCCCGTCGCCAAAGCTCCAAAATATGCCCATAATGGATGCCGCGCCGGCAAGCACGACAATGGCGAGCACGATAACCGAAATGATTTTTCTTTCACTCATGGTTTTCCTCCTGTCTTGTAAATGAGAAAGCAAAATTAATATGATCTTTGGGATTCCCCAGGCTGCAAGATATTACAAACCTGCCAGAGGATGTTACATTGCGCTTTATCAATGTGGCTCCGTTTTGGTGCGGTTTGGATGCCGCTTGCCGCTGAAAATGGTCAGGCTAATGGACCCTGTTTCGCTGCTGGCAGCATATTCAGGGTAATAAAGGAATTCATATCCCCCTTCGGTTTCCGATAAGATACCGGCCGGCTCATCATGAACCAGTACTTTAGCTTTTCTCAAAGGTGGTGAAACAAATTAGCTCCCATCTTTATAAGGCGTATATCAAAGCCTCTCCCTGGCTTTTTCCAGGTAAGGAAGCGGTGATACCAGGTCAAACTCCCAGGAAATATCGAAGAATATATTCAACAAATTCAGGTGGTCAGCGCCTGTGATCAGCAATATCCGGTCATCCGGGTCACGGGGAATCCTCTGTACGTTACGAAAAATCCGCAGGTTTCGGTTAAACCATCGGCCACTTTCAAAATCCACCCCGGTAAAATCTCCGGGTTCCTCTTCGTATTGGAATGCATTATACAAATAACCGGCTAAAGAATTCCTGATACGGTCCGGCTGGTTGTGCCAGGTAAGTTCATCAATGATCCCGGTGACTTTTGGTTTTGTAAGCTGCAGCCCCAGTTCTTGCATGACTTCCCTCATGTGATCACCCAGCCTGGTTCGTCTCTGTTCATCATCAAAGATTTCCAGGATATTATCGTAGGCTCTCCCAAAATCATCGATGCAGTAGATCCTATCCACACCTGCCATCCTGCCGATGCG
This sequence comes from Bacteroidales bacterium, assembly GCA_007125585.1. GTDB lineage: Bacteria > Bacteroidota > Bacteroidia > Bacteroidales > UBA7960 > PUPG01. The sequence goes on along the minus strand of SLCY01000115.1, from coordinate 803 downwards.
AAAGCCCAGCTGATATTCTTCCCCGGTCGGCAGTTGAAAATCATCCGCCAGGTATAGAATATACAGCGAGTCAATGGCAGCTTGCCGGTTCGGGGTCTGCTCAATGGCAATGATGGTGGGTTGAAACTCCAGGATGGCGTTGCTGATGGCAACAATCTCCGACTGGAAGGGCTCGTCCAGCACCGAGATCTGGTCTTCAGGCAATGTTTGTACCAAATCCAGGTTGGGGTAGCTGAAATGAAAGGTGCCAACGGTCATTACCGGCACCCGGGGCAGTGGTTCAGCGGGTTGTCCGAAGTGGGGATGAGCCCATAAAATGCATAATACCAAAGTGATAAGCTTTCTCATGTTTTTGTTTATAGAGATGAATCCGGCGTAAAAAATATTCGCCACAGATTCACGAATTATTTCCCAGATGTACACAAATAAAAATACTGCCATTTTTCCAAATAGCCAAACCGGGCGTTGTGCCGTAGCTCACAGCTCATCGTGCCATTCGACTCCTTTTCAAATGCTCAGCCTCTCAAGTGCTTGCAGCGCTTTGTGTATTCAAAAAATTATCCCTATGTTTGTATTGTTACTAGATAAGAATCATTCTGTTTTAAGAGGTCTTGCCGATGAATTCAACTGAATCCATAGAAAAGCTCCAGCAGAAAGGTTTACGGGTCACGCCCCAGAGAGTGGCTGTTTTGCAGACTGTTTGCAAACTCAATAACCATCCAACCGCTGAAAACATCATCAGCAGCATCCGGGAAAGCCATCCGAACATCTCCGTAGGAACCGTTTACCAGGTACTGGATACT
>SLCY01000013.1 GCA_007125585.1 Bacteroidales bacterium | reverse complement strand
GGTTTAAGGGTTTAAGGGTTTAAGGGTTTAAGGGTTTAAGGGTTTAAGGGTTTAAGGGTTTAAGGGTTTAAGGGTTTAAGGGTTTAAGGGTTTAAGGGTTTAAGGGTTTAAGGGTTTAAATGTCAACAGCTTACAGCCAATGCCCAAAAGATTCGCTCCATCGTTCTTCCGGAATCCGGGAAATAAATATGAACACATAAAAAATAATTTTTTTGTTTCATCAGGAATCTGTATATTTGCAGCGATTCTTGCATTTCCAACTTTTTTCTTTGGCAAACACACCTAATTCACACTTTTTCTTTTTATCGCCGCAATTGTTGGTGCTTCAGCAAGTTGGGTTCCGTTCATAGCAAAAAACAGGTTCGCAGGTTTTTTGTCCGCAATACGGTTTCCATTATAATCATTAAACATTTATTGCTTATCCAAATACTTATCATTCCATGTACGACATCGTAGAATTGAACAGCAAGCTCCTTGCCGATTTGAAGGAGATAGCCAGGGGCTTAGACATTAAAAAGGTAGATTCCTATAAAAAGCAAGATCTTATTTATAAAATTCTGGACGCACAGGCGTTGAATCCGCCTGCCGTAAAATCCGCGCCCAGGGAGGGCCATCAGGAGAAGGAAAAGGGCCGCAGGCCGGGTCGTCCGCGCAAGCGCATTCCGGCAGGCAGCTCTAGTGAGCGCAAGACAAGCGACCCCGCCGAGAGTGCAAAGAAACAAGGGGATATACAATCTCCGCCGTCGGAAAAATCGCCGCAAAAGAAGCAACCTGCTTCTCAACAGGAGGATCAAGCCGACAAAGTCCAGGAACCCCCAAAAAAGAGAGGCCGTCGAAGCAAGAAAGACCAGCAGCCTTCAGCCGGTGCAAAGGAAGGCACAGAACAGCAAAAGCAGGCTAAGCCTCATGGCAAAAGAGGTCGCCAGGATAAACAGGCGGCCAGGGATTTAGATAAAACATCTGCCCATGTACAGAAGATGCACGAAAAGCAAGGACAACAGGACACCGGGACTGCCGGTGTAAAACAGCAACAGAAAGTTCAGCATCAGCAAGTAAAGAAGGTAGATATACCGCCGGAGGAATCGGCATTAGAGAAAGCCAGGTCTCAAAGGCAGGAGCAACCAGTAAAAGAAAAAGAACAGGAGAAGGAACCTTACCAGAGGCCCAAAGGTTATGACAGGCGGACCGGGGAACCTGTTTATGAATTTGACGGGATCATCACTGCCGAAGGTGTCCTGGAAATCATGCCTGACGGTTACGGCTTTTTACGCTCTTCCGATTACAATTATCTGAATTCGCCCGACGACATATATGTATCACAAAGCCAGATCAAGCTTTTCGGACTTAAGACAGGCGATACGGTGAACGGAGGCATCCGACCACCCAAGGAGAATGAAAAGTACTTTCCGCTGATCAAGGTTGAGCAAATCAATGGCCGTATCCCCGCAGAAGTTCGCGACAGGGTAGCCTTTGATTTCCTTACCCCGCTGTTTCCTGATGAGAAGTTTACGATCACCGGACATTCAGGGGCCACTTTGTCAACCCGGATAATCGACATGTTTGCGCCCATTGGCAAAGGCCAGCGCGGACTGATCGTCGCCCAGCCCAAGACAGGCAAAACCATTTTGCTTCAAGAGATCGCCAACGCCATTGCGGCCAACCACCCGGAAGTGTATCTCATTGTGTTGCTCATCGACGAAAGGCCGGAAGAGGTTACGGAAATGGCCCGCAACGTTCACGGTGAGGTGATATCTTCGACATTTGACGAACCGGCAGAACGCCATGTAAAGGTTTCCAATATTGTACTGGAAAAGGCCAAGCGGATGGTTGAGTGCGGGCATGACGTGGTGATCCTGCTTGACAGTATCACACGGCTCGCCAGGGCCTTCAACACCGTATCCCCTGCATCGGGCAAGGTTCTGTCAGGTGGTGTGGATGCCAATGCGTTGCACAAGCCCAAACGTTTCTTCGGTGCGGCACGAAATATTGAACACGGCGGCTCTCTGTCAATCATCGCCACCGCCCTGATCGACACCGGATCGAAAATGGATGAAGTGATCTTTGAAGAGTTTAAGGGAACCGGCAACATGGAGTTGCAACTGGACCGCAAACTTTCCAACAAACGCATCTTCCCATCCATAGATATTGTCGCTTCCGGTACACGCCGCGAAGACCTGCTGCTCAACAAAGACATCATGAACAGGATATGGGTGCTGCGCAAGTTTATCGCCGACATGACTTCACTGGAAGCCATGGAGTTTTTGATGGAAAGGATCCGGCACACACAGAACAATGAGGAGTTCCTCATGTCGATGAACGGATAGATTCGTTGGGCATCGGCCTTTGCACATAAACCCACGGACTGATCGATTGCCTTCTGATGGATCCTGCAATGGCAGTCAGCGTTTGTTTTTATGGACAAAACAGGTTGCAGGTGGAGTCAGGACTTAGCGTAACCTGCGTGTTTTCAATCGCAAGGAGTTCAACACCACGATCACATCGGAAACAGCCATGGCGAATGCCGCGATGATGGGTGTAAGGAGGCCAACCATCGCCAGTGGGATGGCGGCGACATTATAGAAGAATGCCCAGAAAAGGTTCTCCTTCACCGTGCGCAACGTGGTCCGGGTAGCGCCAAAGGCCTTTGCAAGCAGCGACAGGTCGCCTTTCAGCAATACTATTTCCGCTGATTTAACCGCCACCTGGGTGGCATCGCTCATGCTGATCCCAATATATGCTTTGGCCAGTGCAGGAGCATCATTGATGCCATCGCCCACCATGGCCACCTTGCCTTGCTCCGACAACGCCTCTATCACCTTCAGCTTCTGGTCAGGGAGCTTTTCAGAGTACACTTCATCCATGCCCAGTTCTTCAGCAATGGACTCACATCGTGAATGACGGTCTCCACTGAGCAATACTGTCTTCAGGCCTTTTCCCTTCAGAAAAGCTATCAGGTCTGCAGCCCCCGGCTTTATTTCATCCTCCAGGTCAAGCCAGGCGATGAGCCTGTCGTTCATTATGAGATATATGTTGTGGCTATCGTCGGTTGTCAGATGGGAAGCGACACTGTAAGACCCGGCAATGAATCTATTGCCATCTTTGTCGGTGGCTTCAACACCAAGGCCCTTCTTTTCGTCCACAGATTCAAAACGAACCGTTCCGGCTCCTTTAAAAAAACGGGTAATGGCCTTAGCAATAGGATGGTTGGAATGTTTTTCCAAACTGTATAACAGGCTGCGAACACTCTCTTCCGATTTGCCGAAGCACTCCAGTTTGTTGATGCGGAAATTACCTGTGGTAAGGGTTCCTGTCTTGTCGAACACCACCGTCTGGATGGCGCTGAACTTATCGATGGCGGTACCGCCCTTTATCAGGATCCCGCTTTTTGCCGACCGTCCCAGTCCGACAACCACGGCCGTGGGAATGGCCAGGCCAAGAGCACAGGGACAGGCAATGACCAGCACGGCAATGCCACGCATCAAAGCATCACGAAAAGGCAGGTCTGTGCCAAAAAACCAAAACGATATGGTGAGCACGGACAAGACAACCACCGTGGGCACAAACACGCTGCTGATCTTGTCGGCAAGGTTCTGCAACTTGGGTTTGTCTTTCTGGGCGTTGCGCACCAGTTCGATGATCTGTGACAGGACCGTATCTTTGCCGGTAGCTGTGGCTTTTACACGCAGTGTTCCGGAAACCAGCAACGTGCCTCCCACCACCCTGTCGCCCTTCTGCTTTTCAACAGGGATGCTCTCACCCGAGATCAAACCTTCATCCACGCTGCCTGCACCCCAATATATCTCCCCGTCGACCGGGACCTTGTCGCCTGTGTTGACCAATACACGCTCCCCCGCTTCCACCAGTGAAGCATCAACCTCTTCAACGCTTTCCTGGCCTTCATTCATCTCGGTAATCAATCGCAGTGCGGTATTCTTCTGCAACCTCAAAAGGTCATCAATGGCCGAGGTGGTCTTTTTCACCGAGCGATGTTCCAGCATGTTTCCCAATAAAACAATGGAGATGATGCTGGCGGAAGTCTCATAGAACATGTAATCATGACCAAGGCCGTATATTGTACCTATCAGGCTGTAAACAAAAGCCGCGGTGCTGCCAAGAAAAATCAACACGTCCATATTGGTCACACCCGATCGAAGACTGAACCAGGCGCTTCGCCCAAAATGCAGAGAGCCAACGACAAAAACAGGGATGGTTAAAGCCAGCTGGAAAAGATCGTTGTGCAGAATCTCAATGGGAATGAACATGGAGAGTATCAATGGCACAGTAAAGATCGCTGTGAACCAGAATTTTTTTTCAATGGGTGAAAAGCCTTTTTTTTCCTCTTTCACGCCAATAAAATCCCTGACCTTGTAACCCAATGATTCAATCCGTTTAACGGCCAGAGGCAAACGGTTTTCATCCGCCACCTCAAAACGCACCTCACCACTGGTAAAATCCGCACTTACCCTGTGAAAGCCTTCCTTCTCAAGGATACGTTGTATCCCCAATGCACAATTGGTGCAACTCATCCCCTCTACCCTGTAAGCTACCGGTTTGAAAAAGTGATCAGACATATCTTATCCGGCTGAATTGTAAAACCATCAATTACAACACTAAAACAACGGTTGCAGGGATAATGTTTAAGTCGGGCGCCGGACCGTGGCTGTCGGACGTTAAGGTTGGATCAGCCGCCATAGACCGTGATGGTAAGACTTCGGCTCCCACCATGATCGCGAAACTCCCCCAGGAAGATCCCCTGCCATGTGCCGAGCTTCAGGCGGCCGCCGGAAACAGGAATCGTAAGCGAAACACCGGTCAGTGCCGATTTGATGTGCGCTGGCATGTCATCATCCCCTTCCATCACATGGGTATAGTAAGTCATCCGCTCGGGGGCCAAATGGTTGAAGCTGCTATCCAGGTCTGCGCGTACCGAAGGATCCGCATTCTCATTGATCATCAATCCGGCCGAAGTATGATGAATGAAAATATTCAAAAGTCCCTTTTCAGGCAACTGGCCGATGGCCCCTTTGATATGGTCCGTGATCAGATGAAAACCACGACGGAAAGGAGGCAACGATATGGTGTATTGCTGAATCATTTTTTGCCAAAGTACGATATTTTTTAAAATATTTCTAAAAAAATTTGGAATACGAAAATCTTCGTATTATATTTGCTACGAAATTTATCGTAGTTCTGGTCATAAATCAGCTGTCTATGAAAAAGAAAAAGCCATACCGGCCCACGGAGAGCGAACTGGAAATACTGCAGGTATTGTGGGATCAAGGCGCAGCTACCGTCAGGGAGGTGCATGAGGTGCTTGCAAAGTCAAAAGACATTGGCTATACCACCACTTTAAAGACCATGCAGATCATGACGGACAAAGGCATTCTTTCGCGCGATACAAGCAGCCGTACACATGTTTATAAACCGATGGTTAGCAGGGAACAAACCCAGCAGCAGTTTCTTGGGAAAATGATCCATGGATTGTTCAAAGGGTCAACCAGCCGCCTGGTCATCGGTGCCCTCGACAATGAGGAGATCTCTGTTGAAGAAATGAAAAAGATCAGGGATTATTTGAAACAATTTGAAAACAAAGGCAAATGAGCATTATTGAACATATCAGCCATCCGGCAATCAACGCACTGGGCTGGACGATACTGCACAGCCTCTGGCAAATTTTGCTTATAGCCATGTTGTGGAAGCTTGGCATGGCGATAGCCCGAAAGAGTGCGGCAACGCTTCGCTACAAGTTAACGCTGATGGCCTTTTTAGCCATCCCTGTATGCTTTGGATATACTTTTTTCAGGCAGTTTAATGTCTATCAGAATGCACGGCAGATCATGTCGCTCGAATTTGAAACATACGCATGGATCGCCTCTTCCGGCACCCGGGCATTCTATGTATTAGAAAAAGGCCAGCCGGCATTTCTTGCAGGTTTTGAGGCATTCACACCCCTGGTGTTCTGGGTATATTTCGCCGGGCTCCTTGCATTATCCATTCATGGGTTTTTCTCATATTCCAGGATTTATCGGCTGAGAAAAAAACATACCAAAGCATTAAACCGTGAGTGGCAGCAGAAGGTTGATCACCTGATCAAAAAAGCCGGAGTAAAGCTTCATGTGCCGGTGAAGCGCACAGAAAAAGTCGATGTACCTGTGGTGATTGGATTCCTGAAGCCCATGATATTGTTGCCAGCGGCCATGTTATTATCAATGACCACGGAACATATAGAGACAATTATACTGCATGAGCTATATCACATACGAAGAAAAGATCATTATGTCAATGCACTGCAGAGGCTTTTAGAGAACCTGTTCTTTTACCATCCTGCGACATGGTTGATCAGCAACCATTTAAGGAAATTGCGGGAACAGTGTGTCGACGAAAGGGTTGTCAGGGAAACAGGCAGTCCGCTTATTTATGCCCAGGCCCTTGTAAGCTTAGAAGAAAAACGCAGCGTTGCTTTACCGCAATCCATGGTGGCTGCGACACAATCCAAAAATCAATTATTCACACGTATTAAACACATGATGACCATGAAAACAAGATCAATGAACACCGGGCAAAAGCTTGCAGCTTTGCTTGCCATCATTTTTGCCTTTGTATCTGTGGCCTGGATAAACCCGGCCATGACAGTAAACCTTTTTGACGACGCTGATACGGTGCTGCCCGACCAGCGGGATGTGGCAACCCCGTATAATGTGACAGCCCTGGCAGCAGAGGAAGAGGCACCCGGGCCACCACCTCCCCCATCTCCACCCCCACCACCGCCGCCACCAGATGAAAGTAACGGGAAGCCCCACACCATTTATCTTCACGATGGCACCAGGATCTCATTTGAAGGTCTTGATGAGGCGGATCGCGAAAAGCTCCTGAAAGCCTTTGATGAGATCCGTCTTGCCATGACAGAGGTCAATAAAGAAGTTTTTGACAAGCTTCGTTCGGAATCGTTCCGGATGGAAATGCAGCAAGCAGGAGAGGAAGCCAGGAAGGCTGGTGAAGAGGTGCGCAAAGCCATGGAGGAGCTTCAGAAAGAGTTTCAGGACGAGGACTTTCAGGAAGAACTGCGCATGGCCAGGGAACAAATCAAAGAGGCCATGAAAGAACTTGAAGCGGTTGACTGGGATAACATCAGGGATGATGTTAAAAGGGGCATGCAGGAGGTAGACAAAGCCATGAAGGAACTGCACTTGGAGATGCAGCATATAGGCCCTGTATTGCAGGATGTCATGAAGGGCGTTGGCCGGAGTATGGAAGAGATTGGCAGGGGATTGGAACAGATCGGACCGGTAATCAATGATGTCATGAAAGAGGTGCAGCGCGCCATAGAAGAGGCCGTTCAGGAAGAAACAAAAACCCGTGAGAGAAAGGAAGAAGGGCAATAGGCCCGGGTGTTAATCACGTCAGGTATTGGCAACGCGGATGATGATGGAAACACAACCCATGATCATCCGCGTTTGGTTTATGCGGCAGGCACATGTACCTTAAGAACCCAGTGTGGCCACCATCACCGCTTTGATGGTGTGCAAACGGTTCTCGGCCTGGTCAAACACCACTGAATGTTCTGATTCAAACACCTCCTCCACCACCTCCATGCCATCAAGGCCGAACTTCTGGTAAATTTCTTCTCCGATGGTGGTTTCGCGATTATGAAACGCCGGCAGGCAGTGTAAAAACTTCACCTTCGGATTCCCGGTCTTTTTAACCACATCCATGTTTACCTGGTAGGGTTTCAGCAGCTTGATACGTTCTTTCCACACTTCGTCCGGCTCCCCCATCGACACCCACACATCGGTATAAAGAAAGTCAGCATCTTTTACAGCCACATTTACATCCTCTGTAATCGTGATCTTTGCTCCGGTTTCTTTGGCGATCTCACGGCATTCTGCCACCAGTCCTCCACTGGGCTGAACTGACTTGGGGGCTGCCGCACGGAAATCCATGCCCATTTTTGCCGCACCAACCAACAGGGAATTCCCCATGTTGTTGCGGGCATCCCCCAAATAGCAGAAAGAAATCTGGTGCAGCGGCTTGTCACAATGTTCCATCATGGTCTGAAAATCGGCCAGGATCTGCGTAGGATGGAATTCATTGGTCAGACCATTCCATACCGGAACCCCGGAATATGCAGCAAGTTCTTCAACCGTGGTCTGCGCAAAGCCACGATACTCAATGCCATCATACATCCGGCCCAAAACGCGGGCAGTATCCTTCATCGACTCCTTATTGCCTATCTGGCTGCCACTGGGACCCAGATAAGTTACCAGGGCACCCTGGTCAAAAGCAGCCACCTCAAAGGCACATCGCGTACGTGTGGAAGCCTTCTCAAAGATCAGGGCAATGTTTTTACCTTTCAGTTTTTGTTGTTCATACCCGCCATATTTGGCCTTTTTCAGGTCAACAGACATGTCGAGCAAAAACTTGATCTCCTGTGGAGTGAAGTCCAAAAGTTTCAGAAAACTTCTGTTTTTCAAATTGAACGCCATAATGCTAGATTTTTTAGGTTGAATTAAATGTTGATAATTTACTCATTCGCATATTTACACATTTGCTAATAAATAACTGTGCCACTGTCTTTACCAAGTTGTTCGGCTTCGGTAATGATGGCATCCCTTCCCCCTTTTTCCACAAACTGAATGCAGGCACGCACCTTGGGTGCCATGCTGCCTTCGGCAAATTGTCCTTCGGCCAGGTAGCGTCCGATCTCATCCACGGAAACCCTTTCCAGTTTTTTTTCATCCTCTTTGTGGAAGTTGATAAAAACATTGGGCACATCGGTGAGAATACAAAACTCATCCGCTTTGACCTTGTTTGCCAGCAAGGAAGAAGCAAGGTCTTTGTCGATGACCGCATCAATGCCAACCATCTTGCCTTGCTCATCAATATAGGCAGGGATGCCGCCACCGCCCACGGTAATAACGATCGTTCCCTCGCGGGCGAGTTTTTCCACAGCTTCCCAGTTGGGAATATCAAGGGGTTTGGGCGATGCTACAACCCTCCGCCAGCCGCGCTTCCTGGGGTCCTCATGGAACACCCAGCCATTCTCTTTGGCCAACGCTTCCGATTCCTCCTTTTTGTAAAACGGCCCGACAGGCTTGGTGGGGTTCCTGAAGGCCTCATCCGCCTTATCTACAACCACCTGGGTTACAAGTGTGACAATGTTTCGCCTGAGGCCATGCTCAGCCAAAACATTGCGCAACTGTTGTTCTATCATGAAACCAATAGAGCCCTGGGTTTCCGCAACACAAAAATCAATGGGCTGCGCAGGCAGATCATATATCCGGTGTCCGGCTTCATGCTGCAACAATACATTGCCCACCTGGGGGCCGTTCCCGTGACCGATCACCAGGTCATAGCCTTCTTTGATCAGGGGCACCAAATGCTGACAAGTGTCATACACATTCTGCTCCTGTTCATCAATGGTTCCTTTCTGGCCGCTCTTTAGCAAAGCATTCCCACCGAAAGCAATTACAGATAGTTTTTTCATACCGCATGATTTTTATTTATTCAATATTTATTTATTGATGAATTATACATGATTTTTTTTCATTCGAAATTACACACCGACACATGAAAAAAATCTCAAGGCCTTTCACCCGGTCGTTGCTTGTTTATTTATGTTTATCATTTGTCAGAAGGTCAAAGAGGTTGAAGGGTTTAAGGTTTAAGGTTTAAGGGTTTAAAAGTTTAAGGGTTTAAGGGTTTAAGGGTTTAAAAGCCAATAGCTTACAGCCAATGCCCAAAAGATTCGTTCCATCGTTCTATCGTTCTGTCGTTCCATCATTCTATCCTTATTCCGTCATCCGTCAACACACAAAATGCTGGTGTTTTTTTTTCAGGAGAAATGTACCTTGCAAAAAAACCCTTAAAATAGCCTGCAAAAGGTCATTAAAAATTATTTACCGGGAACCAGCCACACCGCGGTGCAGATTCATGCATGACTCACCTAATTGGGGATGGCTGTCAGCGCCTGGTAAAAAATTTTATAATTCACCATACAAGCCTAATAAGGGTTGCAGCAACTCGATTTTAAGGGTATCGGAGACAAAGGTAATGTTTTTGCGAAATATTCCGGAAAAAATCAGGACCTGCCTCAAGGGTCAGTCCCCGGAAGCGATAAGACAGGCGCACCTAACGTCAGCAAAAGCAAAGACTGTGAAAGATCTTGCAACACCAGGGGCTTTGACAGGAAGAATAAAAGCTGTCAGCCTGTCATTGTATATTTTTTCGCACCCATCATTCGCCTGGCAGCCTGGCTCAGGCCAATGCACTGATGATGCGTTGTCCCTGACTGTCAAAAGGTAACGGTGGTTGTCATGCGCTCATAGCCGCAGAGACATCCCGACAGTCACCGCACCAAGGGCACCGCGGCCGATCTCGGAAAAAACCCCCAGCTCATCTGTAAAATAATATCTTACACCAGCCACAGGGCCAAGGAAAAAACGGGTGTTGTCTATATAATCACTCGCACGCTCGGTATCACTTGCTCCATAGTGTCTGAGCTCAATACCGGATATCATTGAGGCATAGATGTCAATCTGACGTTCATCAATACTGCCGTCTGTCAGATCATTGATCAAAGGGGAAAGGTGAAAACTACCCCTGATGCCAAGACTCATGAAGGAACGGGTGCGTGCCGGATAATTCCATCGGCTGTAGGCGGCAAATGGGCCGGCCGTAACGAACTCATGCACACCAATCTCAAGGTATGCTAAAAAAGGCGGGATGTTTATGCTACGGCTACCGATATACCCATAGTTATAATTTAACGAAAATCCAGCATTGACAATTTGCACATCGCTAAAGTCCGAACCGCGGGCATATGTTCCCGTAAATGGAAAGGAAATCAAAACAATGAAGAAGCACAGAATCAAACCGTTTGTTCTCATATGGTACAATGTTAAAAGGTGTAAGATAATAAACAGTGTCTGCACCCGGAGATGGTCAAAGCCTGGTGGAAACACCAAAGGTAAACAAGCCGAGTGCACCGCGACCCCCTTCCAGGTAAAGGGCAAAATTGTCGCCCAGGTAATACCTTATGCCAGATATTGGTCCGAAAAACAATTTGGTCCGGTCGTCATACTCATCCTCAAACACCTCACTGGTGGTGCTGAAGTAACGCAATTCGAGCCCGCTCATCAAAGACACATACCAATCAATTCTTTTCTCGTCAACATCACTGTCAAACAGCTCATTGAATATCCCTGTCAGATGAAAACTGGCACGTGCCCCCACATTGAAAAAGTTCCAGTGATAACTTACATTTGTCGCTGCAAAGCTATGATCATAATTCCACCGGGCAAAACCAATAAAAGGCCCCCCGGTCAGATATTCATGAAGGCCAAACTCAAAATAGGCGTTTACCGGGGGCAGTGACAAGCTTCTGCTGCCAACGAATCCATAGTTGTAATAGCCGAATGACACCCCTCCGCCAAACAAGTTCATTTCACTGTAATCCACTCTATCAGTATTGTTTGCCTGCTCCTCTTCACCATAAGCAGGATTAACGGTAACGGCCAGTAATGCAATCATAGCAATGAAAAATAATTTCATGGGTTGCGTTTTTATGGTTTTACATGGTGTTTTTAACACAGCTCGGTCATTGGATCTTCGTGATGGGAGGCCAAAAGCCAAAATAGAAAAGGGTTTTGCTGAGGAGGCATAGCCTAAGGGGTGCTGGCGAAGCAAGCAAAGCGTAAGTCCTTTTTTATAAAGGGTTTTGGACTCGGAACAGGTTTTCCAATGGCTAAATTGGGTTAAATATAATGATTTTGTGTCACTCATTAAAATGGTTCATGTTTTTGCCCTGTTGACTTACATGTTGATCAATAAAATATTCATCACAAAAGGCTAAATTTGCAAAGATAACATTGCCGGATGAACTGGGCCATGACTGCAACGGTATTCACAGGGTGATGACCAACCATGCCAACACCGCCCCTACTGCGCGGGGAAATGTAAACAGATGAACAAGAAAAAACGGATCGCTTTTCAGACGCTTGGCTGCAAGCTCAACTTTAGTGAGACATCGGCCATCAGCAGGCAATTTTCGAATGGTATGTACAAGCAGGTGCCTTATGATGAACCAGCAGACATTTACGTGATCAACTCCTGCACGGTGACAAAAAAAGCAGATAAACGATGCAGGGCACTTATCCGGCAGGCGAAAAGCACAAATCCCGCATGCAGAATCATCGTGATGGGATGCTATCCGCAGGCGGGTGCCAGTGATTTGATGTCCCTGCCGGGTGTTTCTCATTTATTGGACAACACCCAAAAATTCAGGTTGTTAGATTACATTGAGGGCATGGAAAAAGCTGTGGTCGACAAGACAAACATGGCTGAACCGGGCACCGGGATTCCCCGGTTTGTGCCCGCTTATTCCCTGGGTGGCCGGACCCGCTCATTTTTCAAGATACAGGATGGCTGCGACTATAACTGCTCTTATTGCAGCATCCCCCTTGTCCGAGGTCACAGCCGCAGCGACACCATTGCCGCGACAGTGAAAACGGCAAGGAAGATCGCAGAAACTGACATAAAAGAAGTTGTTCTCACAGGCGTGAACATCGGCGACTTCGGCAAACCTCACGGTGAATCTTTTTTCGACCTGCTGAAAGAACTGATAAAAATTGATGGATTGCTGCGCATCCGGTTGTCATCTGTTGAGCCAGACCTTCTTCATGACGATATTATCCGCTTGGTGGCAGCGGAACCAAAGCTGATGCCCCATTTCCATATCCCGCTGCAGTCGGGCAGCGATGCCATCCTCCGGTCCATGGGCAGGCGGTACGATACTGCACTGTTTACTTCAAGGGTACAAGCCATCCGCAAACACATCCCCCATGCATGCATCGCCGCCGACCTCATCGTTGGCTACCCTGAAGAAACCGATGAGCTGTTCAAAGAGTCGCTTCGCTTCATATCAAAAACGGACGTATCCTACATGCACGTTTTCAACTACAGCGAAAGGGAACACACCCGAGCCATAAAAAGTCAGCACAGGGTAGACCCTTCAGAACGGAGGCGACGCTCAAAAATGATGCAACAGCTGTCGGCAGAGAAGAAAAATCTTTTCACAGAGGCCAACAGGGGACTTAAAACCACTGTGCTGTGGGAAAAAGAGCGGCAGGGGCACCTCCTCTTTGGGTTCACCGAGAATTACATCAAAATAAAAACCAGTTTCGATACCCGGAAGGTGAATGCCATCCAAGCGGTACAATTGATTTCCACAGACAAAAACGGAGTTTATACGGTATGAAAAAAGATTACAGACAACTGTGCCTTCACGTATGCGATGTGGCCAGGGATGCCGGCCAGTTTATCCGTGATGAAATGCCAAGGCTCAGCGCATCAGACATCGAATCAAAAGGGTTGCACAATTATGTGACCCATGTTGACACCACGGCCGAAAAACGGATTGTCAAGGCCCTGGAGCATTTGCTTCCCGAGGCAGGCTTCATTGTTGAAGAAGACAGCATCAGCAAACAAGGGAATGCAACCCGTTGGGTGGTAGACCCCCTGGATGGCACCACCAACTTTATTCATGGTCTGCCCTGTTTCAGTGTCTCCATCGCCCTGATGCGCCATGACAAGACCCTGCTGGGCGTGGTGTATGAGGTCAACCATGACGAATGTTTTTATGCCTGGCAAGGCGGCGGGGCTTACCTCAACGGCAACCCCATCAGGGTTTCTTCAGCAGACACCTTGAATGACAGCCTTCTGGCCACCGGTTTCCCATACTACGATTATTCGCTGATGGAAAAATACATCGACCTTCTTACGTGGTGCCTTCGCAACAGCCAGGGGGTGCGCAGGATTGGCAGTGCCGCCGTTGACCTGGCCTATGTGGCATGCGGACGGTTCGATGGTTTCTTCGAATACAGCCTCAACCCGTGGGATGTGGCAGCCGGCAGCCTCATCGTAACTGAAGCCGGCGGAAAGGTCACAGACTTTTCCGGGAAAAATAATTTTGTATTTGGTAAAGAGATCGTGGCCACCAACCAGGGCATCTACGGTGAGCTGATCAAAAAAGTGAAGCAAACATTTAATTGACCGGGCCTGTGGGGGATAAATCCGCCTTTGATGGATCTGCCTGTAAAGCATGCACTAATATGTAATTGACTGGGGCCGTGTGGGGGATAAATCCGCATTTGATGGATCTGCCTGTAAAGCATGCACTAATATGTAATTGACTGGGGCCGTGTGGGGGATAAATCCGCCTTTGATGGATCTGCGTCAAAAACAAGGCCCCTTTACCAGGGCGGGTGAACGAAAGCAGGCCCCCGGACGGCAGTAATGAATGAATGAAAAGAGGCATGCCGTCGT
>SLCY01000114.1 GCA_007125585.1 Bacteroidales bacterium | reverse complement strand
TTTTTTCATATTTTGTCCAAAGGTTGAAATGTCAAATAGGTTTAAGGGTTTAAAAGTTTAAAGGTTTATGGGTTGAATGGTTTAAAGGTTTAAAAGCCAATAGCTAACAGCCAACAGCCAAAAGCTTCGTTCCATCGTTCCATAAATATATACAGGTGAAAGAACACGACATTGGCGACTAAGGAACTTTTTTGTATTTTCGTAACATAATCCCATGCCTCCACATGATGTTTGACCCAACAAAAAAAACACCTCCTGCTGTCATGAGATCTCAGGCCGAAAGGATTTTGCAAAGTCCTGTCTTCATGCAATTGCTTGAAGGCGCACCCAATGTGTTGATGATCATCAACGTACACCGGCAGGTGGTGTATTTGAACCGCAACCCGGTATCGCCCGATGAAGTGGCCAAAAATGAGTATTTGGGCAAGCGGCCGGGGGAGTGTCTGGCATGTGTCAATGCCACGAAAGGGGAACTGGGATGTGGTTCTTCAGAGTTTTGTAAGGTTTGTGGTTTCAATGCGGCCATTACAGCGAGTGAGGGAGGGAAGCACGGGAGTGATGAATGCCATATTGCCCTGCTCAACGGTGCCTCGCTCACAATGAGCGTTTCTTCAAAACCTTTCATGTTCGGCAAAGAGAACTTCATTTTCTGTACCCTGGAAAACATCAGTGAGAAAAAAAGGCGGCAGATGCTGGAAAGCATTTTCCTGCATGACATACTGAATACAGCGGCCATCCTGGAAGGGCTAAGTGAAACATACGACAAAATGCCCGACAGCCAGATCAAAATGATGCTGAATGATATTTCAGCCAACATCAACGAGGAGGTCCAGTCGTACCGACTGATAAGCAACGCGGAGACCCGGACGCTGAAACCCAATTATGCGTTGGTCGATTTGTCTGAGATCACAGTCGAGGTGGTCAGATCACTTAGGTCAATGCAAAAGTTCAGAAACAGGAAGATAAACATCCAGGGGGTTGACAAAAAAATCGTTACCGAACGTACACTCCTGCGCAGGGTGTTGATCAACCTGGTAAAGAATGCCCTGGAAGCGAGTAAGAATGACGATCCCGTTGAGGTGAGCTCCGATTACGATGAAACCAGGCAAAGGGCTCATTTCTCAGTCAAAAATCCGCAGGCAATCCCCCGTGCTTCCCAGTTGAAACTTTTCCAGAAATCATTCTCCACCAAAGGCAAAGGCAGAGGCTGGGGGACATACAGCATTAAGGTTTTAACAGAAAAATACCTGAAAGGCCAGGTTGCATTCACCACCTCAGAAGAAACGGGGACCATTTTCACCATCAGCATCCCTTCACTGGAAAAACAAGAATAACTGAAAGTTTTCTGGGGTACCCGGTGCCGGGTTTCGTTGGGGTATCGCGCCATAATGGCTGATCAACCGGAGTTCTTACGGAAATAAGCCAGTTTTACGCTTTTCCCGTCAAAGACCGCATAAGAGAAATGCCTCACCCAGTCGCCCGTATTGACATAAACAACATCCGGTACGATCTCAATGGTTAAAGGCAAATGACGGTGTCCCAGGATAAAGTAATCCACCGGCCTGCTTTCCAGCATCTTCATACAGTACTGCACCAGCCATTCCTTTTCTTCACCGAGGAATTGTTCATCGCTTTTCATGTTGGCCACACGGCTCCTCCTGGAAAAGAACAGGGCCATCCGAACCCCTGGGGCAGGATGAATAAAAGCAAAGATCCGCTGGCACAAACGGCACGAGAAAATGGCCTTGATCAGCTTATAACCCCTGTCACCCGGGCCAAGGCCGTCACCATGACCTATATGGAATTTTTTTCCGAACAACGTTGTATCCAAAGGCGAACGGTGTACCTTTAACCCAAGTTCTTTCTCAAAATAATCGAAAACCCACATGTCATGGTTGCCGGTAAAAAAATGGACGGGGATTCCCTGGTCTGATATTTCCGCCATCTTGCCAAGCAAGCGGACAAACCCTTTGGGCACGACCGTCCGGTATTCAAACCAAAAATCAAAAATATCGCCAAGAAGGTAAATGGCCCCGGCGTCCTTACGAACAGTATCCAGCCAATGCACCAACATTTTTTCACGCTCCAGGCTTGATGAACGATCCGGAACACCCAGGTGACTGTCCGAAACAAAATAGATCTTTTTCCCCTTCGCCATCGGCTGTGACTTATTTCGCCAGAATCATTTTCTTGCAACAAACCTAAGTTATTTTTAGTTGATACGCAACAATTATTGCAAAACCAAGCCTGGAGAGGGGCCTGCCGGCGCTTTCAAACTAAAAAAAACAGAAATCGAACCAGGGGGGTCTTTCTGTTTCGGCAGATTGTCGTATATTTATGCTCGCGATTGGCCAGGGAGTTGCAGATGGTGTTCCGAAAAACCAATAAAGAAACATAATATACCAAGAATGAAGAACCTTTTACACATCTTGAAACAGATTGAAAGTAAAGAGATAGAGCCGGGTCTGGTGAGGAAGGGTTTGGCGGAAGTTGACCTTAAAGGGCTTTCTTACCATGATTACCTGAAGGGGTATGACCAGGCAGACTATAACCGCATCAAGCTTTGCGAAAAGCCTTTTCAGGTATTCATCATGACCTGGCCGCCGCAGTTCCTGCTTCCCATCCATCAACACAAGAATTTTTGGGGTTATGTAATCCCGCTTGAAGGCATCGTGGCTGAAACAATTTACGGTTATGCACCCCGTAAGAAAAAAGTTTTTTTGCACCCTACAAAAACCTACAAGCAGGGTGAGATCATTTATCAGCCATACAATTTGATCCACAAACTGCAAAACACCTCTCCCATTGAATCAAGCATCAGCCTTCACATCTATTACCCTCCAACGTATAATTACAAAGGCACAATGATCTTCGATGCCCAGAACAGGCGCATGGCAGTCCTGAATGAGAAAGCAACAAAGCTTAGCTGGGATCTGCCTGCCGACAACTATGATTCGGTGATGGAGGAAGCTTATGACGTTGAAAAATTGTGGTAGCTGCATGCTGCTCACTGTCGGGGTGCTAAACACTGCAGTATAAGTGCCAGCCGGCATAGGATCTATCCATATCAAGCCCCGAAGATACCGGCCAGGACCTCTTCCAGTTCATCGGGATCAATCCCTTTTTTCATGATACGGCCGTCAGGGTCTATCAATATCGCATAGGGGATGCCTTCCACATTATAGAGACTGATCACGGGCGAATTCCAGAAACGCAGGTCACTCACCTGTATCCAGCTGATATCGTCTTCCCTGATGCCCTGAAGCCATTGCTCGCGTGTCCGGTCTAAAGAGATGCCATATATCTCAAAGCCCGACCGGTTGTATTTTTCATACAACGCTTTCAGTTTGGGGTTTGCTTCCCTGCAAGGAGCGCACCACGCGGCCCAGAAGTCGATCAGAACATGGTTGCCGCGCAGGGACGATAAAGCCTGCATATTGCCATCAGGATCCGGCAGTACGATCTCCGGAGCCTCATTGCCCGGTGCCAGGTTTTCCTGCGCCATAAGACGCTGGGCCTCATTCCGCCTGTGGCGGCTCACACGCCGGCTCAGATCCAATACATGCCGGTTGGTAGGATAGACCTCAGAAAGAGACCTGCTCAGCAGTTCGAAATATTCAAAATGCTCATTCTCACGCAAGAGCAACTGGTTTCCAAAATATTGGTATAAGGCAATGATGGAAGCCAACGAATGGGGATTGTCACGGATGAATTGCTTCACATAGGCCTGCTGGTCGTCAAAAATTTCCCTGTATGCAGAATCAAGGGTGCTCCGTAACTCAAAAAAATCCTGCTTGTACTGGCTTGTGCGGAATACTTCTGCCAAAGAATCCACCTTCTGATAATTTCTCTTAAGGCGACGGCTTAACGCAGATAAAAGCACGGAGCCCTCCGAGCCTTCAACATGATGCTGAATGGTCAAGTTATCAGCATCACCGCGAACAAAGATCTCTTCACCTGGCTCAACAACCAAAGTGATATAATTGTCCCTGTCAACACGAAGGATGAAATACCCTGCTTCATCCAGCTTCCCCCGATAGGAAAACACACCCTGTGAATCTGTTTCAAAACTGTCAACAGGGATCAAATCACTGGTGGTCAGCTCCTGGACCTCCAGCATGAGCCGGTTGGCGTTATTTAGCTGACCCCTCAGGACAAAATGGTCCACATCCCGATGTGCATCATTCATCTGGCAGTTTGCCAACAAAACCGGGAACAACACGAAATACCGTAACCTCTTCATCATGATAACAAGAAAGATGTTTTTCAGATTCAAAGGTAAAAACAAATCGCCCGGCGGAGAGACCATTTAAGATTTTTTAACCTCATAAAGCCTGCGCCAATCGCATGGATTATCTTGTGAAACTTCTTTCAAGCAGGGCAAACCCAAGGACGACAAAGACCAGTGTTAGTCCTGAACTGACGATGATCCGCGACACTGTCTGCATAAACTCTGTGAAACGGAAAATTTCCAGGAAGAACAGTGCGGAATGGTGTAACAGGATCAATATCAGACTGTATATGATCAAGGAGAAGTTACCAAAGCCGGACAATGAAGGGATCTTTGCTGCTTCGCCATGGATCGTTCCGACAACGATCCGTATCACTGCAGGGCGGCAAAAAGCCAAAAAAACCGTAGAAGCAGCATGTATGGCCATGGACTCTGAAAAGACATCAATAACGAAACCCAATACAAAAGACAGCAACAACAGAAGCCACCCGGGGATATTCAAAGGCAACATAAGCACAAACAACACATAAAGCTGGGGGTTCATATATCCACCCAGCAGTATATTGTTGAGTATCAAAACCTGTATTAACACAAGCACGATAAACAACAGCGCATAACGCCAGTGTAGTCTGAGCATATCATCTGCATGTTACAAGTCGGGCAGGACGGACAACTCCAGCTCATCCTGCTCTTCCTTCATCAGGTTTTTGACAACGTATACGTAAGGGATGGTGTTAAAATCCATTGCCAGGTCAATGGTTGCAGTGTAAAATGTTTCCCCGCGCCTGATCTTCCAGTCTTCTATTGTTCCGATAAAGATATTCTCAGGAAAGACTGTTGAATAACCACTGGTTACAATGGTATCACCCGGTTCAAGTTCCACATGTGGCGGGATATACGACATATGGGCTTTGCGGTAATTGTTGCCTTCCCAGCTGAGCGTACCGATATGGTCATTCTTCAGAATTTTCGCGCTGACTAACATGTCGCTGTGCAGGAGTGACATGGCGACACTAAAATGTTCTGAAACGTTGACCACGATACCTGCTATGCCAGCACTTGTTATCAGGCCCATATCGGGAGCCATGCCATGGGCAAGTCCTTTGTTTAACGTAAGGTAGTTGTTGCGGCGGGTTACCGAGTTATTGATAACATCTGCATGCATATAGGTAAACCTGCGTTGATATAGGGTATCACCAGCCATGAAAACGGTTTCATCGCTTACAATAAAGTTTTCTCTTTGCCTGCCAAGCAACCGGGTGTTATCTTCCAGCAGTTGACGGTTAACCTTGTTCAGCACAAGATAGCCTGTGAATTGATTCACGGTGTTGTAAACCCTGCCGGCAATGGCATTGGTCGAACGTAAGAAAAAGGTCTGCTGGTATTGCTGGTGTGAAGCCGTCAACAGTACCGCCCCTGTTACAAGTAAAAGGAACAAAAAGAAAAATTGGTGCCGCTGAATGAACCTTATCAGATTTTGCATATTCTCAAGTTAGAACCCATAACTCAACAATAAAACGATAATACACCTGCCATATTTTTTATTTGATGAGGAAGGGGAATTTGTCAAAATTTTTCAGTGCGATACCGGTGCCCCGTGCCACGGCCCTCAGGGGATCTTCTGCGATATGCACTATGAGGCGTGTTTTCTGGGAGATCCGCTTGTCCAATCCCCTGAGCAACCCTCCGCCACCGGCCATATAGATGCCGGTGCGATAGATGTCGGCAGCCAGTTCCGGCGGGGTCATCTCCAGGGCATTCATTACGGCGGCTTCAATCTTGATGATGGATTTATCAAGGCAGTGGGCCACTTCGGAATAGGAGATGTTGATCTCCTTCGGGACGCCTGTCATCATATCACGGCCGTGTACAGCCAGCTCCGGCGGGGGGTTGTCCAGCTCCGACATGGCTGAACCAACCTCGATCTTGATCTTTTCAGCAGTCCGCTCTCCAATAAGAATATTATGCTGTTTGCGCATGAACTCCATAATGTCTGTATTAAAGTCATCGCCGGCAATGCGGATCGACTTATTGCATACGATCCCTCCAAGGGCGATCACTGCGATTTCGGTGGTGCCGCCGCCAATGTCAATCACCATATTGCCTACCGGCTCAAGCACATCAATGCCGATCCCTATGGCAGCCGCCATGGGTTCATGTATCAGCCTGACATCTTTGGCGCCGGCCTGCTCGCAGCTGTCCCTGACCGCCCTCTCCTCAACCTCCGTGATACCTGAAGGGATGCATATTACCATCCGTAAAGAAGGAGGGAACAGTGGCTTTTTTGTTTCCGTCATTTTTATCATGGCGCGGATCATTGCTTCCGCCGCCTGGAAGTCGGCAATCACCCCGTCGCGCAAAGGCCTCAGGGTTTTTATGTTATCGTGCGTCTTGCCATGCATCATCATGGCCTGCTTGCCAACAGCAATCATCTCACCAGAACGCCTGTCAATGGCCACAATAGAAGGCTCCTCCACAACCACCTTGTCGTTATGGATGATGATGGAGTTGGCTGTCCCCAGATCGATCGCAATCTCCTTGGTCAAAAAAGAAAATAAACCCATTTATTTCGTATTTAATATAATTAGTGTCTGAAATGCCGTTCACCTGTAAAAACCATGGCCATGCCCACCTTGTCGCAATAATCAACAGAAGCCTGGTCTTTTACCGACCCCCCGGGCTGTATCACAGCGACAATTCCTTCCTTGTGTGCGATTTCGACGCAATCGGGAAAAGGGAAAAAAGCGTCTGAGGCCATTACGGCACCTTCCAGGTCGTGAGTGAACGCACGGGCTTTCATCACAGCCTGCTTCAGCGCATCCACCCTGGAGGTCTGCCCTGTCCCAACACCCAGCAACATACGGTCCTTTGCAAGCACGATGGCATTCGACTTCAGATGTTTTACCACCGTATTGGCAAACAAAAGGTCATCTTCCCGTGACTTGTCCGGCTTATGTTCCGTAGGCCTGCGCCATTGATCCGGCAGGATATTCTTATGGTCCTGCGTTTGCCATAACACGCCATTGAGCAAAGATCGATAGCGCATGTCGGGCATCATAAAAGATTTGCTGCGCAATATGATACGGTCCCTCTTCTGTGTTAAACAATGCAGGCTCTCTTCATCGTACGATGGGGCAATGAGCACCTCAAAAAACAGATCGGCAATGTTCTCTGCCAGCTCCCTGCCGATGGCACGGTTGGCGATCAGAATGCCGCCAAAGGCCGAAACAGGGTCGCCCGCCAAAGCATCCGCCCACGCATCCTCAATGCGAATGCGTGATGCCACACCACATGCATTGGTATGTTTGATGATGGCAAACGTAGGCTCGGTAAATTCGAGCATCAGCCCCATGGCAGCGTCCACATCAAGCAAATTATTGTAAGATAGCGACTTGCCACCCAACTGTTCAAAAACTGATTCCAGCTCACCATAAAAAAAGGCTTGCTGGTGAGGGTTTTCACCATAACGAAGGGTTCTCGACTCCCGGATACTTTCCTTGAACACCTTGTGTTCACCGTCATTCAGATAATGAAAAATGGCCGTGTCATAGTGGGTGGAGATATCCATCGCTGCAGCAGCCATCCGCCGGCGGTCATGCAGGCTGGTATGTGCATTTTGCTCTTTGAGTAATTCAACCGCCCGGGTAAAAAAAGAAGCATCCGGAACGACAAAGACATGCTGAAAATTTTTTGTTGCGGCCCGTATCAATGCAATGCCGCCAATGTCGATGTGCTCAATGATTTCCGAATGGGAAGCTCCGGAAGCAAGGGTCTGCTCAAAGGGGTACAGATCGACAACCACCATGTCTATCGGTTTGAGGCCATGCGCATGCATGTCGTCCCGATCTCCCTTCAGGTCATTGCGGCACAGGACCCCCCCCAATACAGCAGGATGCATTGTCTTTACCCGGCCGCCAAGTAATGAAGGGTAACCCGTGAGGTCCTCCACGGCAGTGGCAGGGATGCCCATCTCCCGGATAGCTGACAAGGTCCCGCCAGTAGCCAGAATTTCTATATCAAAAGAATGCAAAAGCCCCGCCAGCTCCCTTACGGCATCCTTGTCATATACCGATACAAGTGCCCTCGATAGCCTTTTCTGATGTACCGTTTTCATTCACAAAAACCAATTATCTTTGCCCCTTCAAAAATCCCCACGAAGTTACGCTAATTTTTCAAAAATGACTTTTGCAAACAAAGAAAAAACATTTTCGCGCAAATGGTTTGTTGCCTACGGGTTGATAACGATAGGTGCATTCATCATGGCGAGCGGTTATGTTCTTTTTATCAGCCCTTATAAGATCGTCCCGGGTGGTGTTTATGGCATCGGCATCATCCTGTATCATCTCCTGGGTTTGCCAATCGGGCTAACGGGCCTGCTGCTGAACATCCCTTTAACGATCGTTGGGGTTAAATTCCTGGGACCACGTTTTGGCGTCAAGACAGTGGTCGGCTTTTTCCTGGCATCAGGATTTATAGATGGCATCACCATCCTGTATGGCAGCGCCCCATTGGTGGAAAACGATGCTTTACTGTCAAGCATATTCGGCGGCGTACTGCTTGGACTCGGGCTCGGCCTGATATTCAAGGCCAGGGCAACATCAGGAGGCAGCAGCATCATTGCCATGCTGATCACAAAATATACCCGCATACCCATTGGCCAAAGCCTGATGATCATCGATGCGTTCATCGTCCTGATGGGCCTGCTGTCATTCGGCGACTGGACCATCCCGCTATATTCGCTTATCGTGATCTTTATCACGGGCAAAGTGATTGATGTGGTGCTTGAAGGATTCTCCTACGAAAAGACCCTGTTCATTGTCAGCAACAAATACGACGAAATTGCCACGAAAATCCTGGATGACCTTAACCGTGGCGGCACATTCATCGAAGCCAAAGGCATGTACAAGCAGGACGAAAAAAAGATCATCTTCGTCAATGTTACCCGTCGTGAAGTGGCGATACTGCAGGACTTTATCAACCAAATAGACCCTGAGGCGTTTGTCACCGTGATCGAAGCATCTGAAATACTGGGCAAAGGCTTCCGCTCATTGCAGCAAAAGGTTACAGACTAAGACACTAAGATAGTTGAAAAAGGACAGCAAACACCTGCACATGAGAATGAGGCCGGCCACATCCGGCCAACCCACTCCCACAACAGACGCTCCGTGTTGACAGGGCTGGCCTGTCATGACCCTGTCAAAGTCCCGGATACGGCCAAAGCAACCCTTTCAAAACATGCTGCAACACCTAAAACAGCATCATATAGATCGCTTCTCTTTGTTTATCAGCAAAGTAATAGACAGTGTGTACCACCCACAACACCAATGCATTTAGTGCATATTTTCGAACCGCTAAGATGTATTTTCTATCATTTCGATTGTAATTTTTGTACATTATAAAAAATTGTTATTTTTGTGGCGGGAAAAATACTGCCTTGGTATTTTTCTTGGAGGTATTTATGGGTTGGAGGGACGGTGGGTGGGCTGATAAAATCATCAGGGTGTATGGTAACCCATCGCACTTCACGGCCAAAAGCCGATAAGGGTTGCTTCCCGGACCGTTATAATAAAGTATAAACTGCACCCACCTCTGCCATCTTTGCTTCTGTCCTTCCCTGATGACCGATACAGAAAACGTGTTTCTGCCGATTATTTTTAAATTTGCAAAATACTTTGCAATATGACTTGGATATTTTCCCGCCTGGTTGTTTCGTTACCGTACGTCCTGACCTGGTATCCAAATAGTTTTTTAAAGATCAACCCATTATTCATTCAAATTCTTCAACAAATGAACAAAAAGAACCATGTCCGATATCTGCTCATTGCTTTCATCTTGCTGTTCTCATCATGGCAGGCCGGCGCACAGTTGTTCGAAGTGGATGCATCAAAGATCGAGACAAACAATGAAAAGCAGCATTCTGCTAAACTTCCCCGGGGACCTCTTGATGACCCGGCCAATTTTGACAAGTTTCTTGAGCAGTTTGACCGTGGCGGCGATAAAATTGTCGGCGGTGAGGATGTCGACATTGAAGACTATCCCTGGCAGGTATCCCTTCATTGGCAGGGAACCCAACATTTCTGTGGGGGAACGATCGTCGACCGGGAATGGGTGATCACCGCCAGCCATTGTTTGTATTTTTCTGATCAGGATTATTACCTGCAGCCGGGTGATTTCCGTGTCAGGGCAGGGTTCAGCTCCCTGGAGTCCCAGGAGGGCAGTCTATATACCATCGCCGAGATCATTATGCATCCCGGTTACGATGATGACAACCTTCAGAATGACATCGCCCTGCTGCGGTTAAGCACCCCGCTGAACCTGGAGCATCCCGGCAAGGCGTCTGTCGGCATCGTCAGGCAGGCCGATGCTGATGAGGGCATGACCGACCCGGGTGTCATGGGAAAAGCTTCCGGGTGGGGTGCCCTGGATACCGACGGCCCATCGCCCGACATCCTTCAGGCGATTGAAGCACCGATCAGGGATATCGCCGATACCAGTTATCCCCCCGGCTGGATCTCCGGCAACATGATCATGGCAGGTACTGACTCGACAGGGGTTTGTTTTGGTGACAGCGGTGGCCCGCTGGTTGTCCCTGACGGCAACGGCTGGTACAATCTGGCAGGCGTTTCCAGCTGGGTAGGTGGCGGCGGATGTGCTGTACCCGGCTATCCCGGCGTCTTTGCCAGGGTGAGCTACTTTGAGGACTGGATCGGGGAATACATGGTTGTTTCAGATCCGAACCAGTACACCACCATATGGCACGAAGGGTTTGAACCCGCCAACGAAGACGGGACCCTGCCCGACGGCTGGGAAGTGAAACGCAACACCGAAGAAGATGGCGGGCTGAACGGGAACAATCTGCAGGAAGTTACCGACAACATACCACAACGGTGGTTCAGGCTGTCGGATGAAACATACCCGTACACTGAAGGATCGGCAAGCAACTTTATCAGGTCGGGAGAAGCAGCGATGCATATCTCCTGGAACACGCCCGATTTCACCTGGGCCATCTCCCCGGAGATTGAAATACCTGACGACATTCCAAACATGGATCTTTCTTTCTGGCCATGGATAGGGAACAATATCAACAACAACTGGATCACCCGGTTTTACCTTACCATTCTGTCTGACCAGGAATGGGAAACATTGATTGAATGGACCGATGGCACAGACAATTATTTTGCCAACAGCCTGGACCATCCCCTGGATGATTATGCAGGCCAGACCGTTCGCTTCGGATTTGTGCATGAATACAATGATGGATTCCAGCTGAGTGTAGATGACATTGTCATCCGCTACGAGAACGAACAGGTTACCGCGACCTGGATGGTCGACGACGGGACACATCCCCTGGAAGGTGCTTCTGTCGACATTCAGGGAGTAGGTGTTTTTTCCACCGA
Source organism: Bacteroidales bacterium (assembly GCA_007125585.1). GTDB lineage: Bacteria > Bacteroidota > Bacteroidia > Bacteroidales > UBA7960 > PUPG01. The sequence continues at coordinate 2,769 of SLCY01000114.1, read as the reverse complement.
TGCCGAAGGCCTGGCAGAGGTCCCGGCATACCTCGGGCCCCACGATTATCAGTTCACGGTTTCAAAGGATGGCTACTACCCATATGAGGGGACCGTACATATCACCGAAGAGGGACAGGTGGTAGCGGTAAGCCTTGAAAAAATACCTTTTCCGGAGATCGAGATAGACACGGAAGAGATACACTTCACCGTAATGCAAACCTTTACAGACAGCATGCATGTCAACATTGCCAACCCCGGTGATGCACCGCTGGAATACGCACTCTTTGTCTACCCTGCTGCTGAAGGGAAAGGAAAAAAAACACCCGCACATGAAACAGCCTCATACAATGGCTACGGGTTGCCTCCCGGGATGGAGATCAATGCAGCCTTCAGCCATAAACACGGAAAAACCAACGTCGATAAAACAGGTAAAGATGCAAAACATAAGTTTGATGAAACGGTCGAAGTGCGCCACGACACTGGTTATGAAGGCAACGGCATAGGTACTGCAAATCCCGCTTCCTTCATCACAGCCGTCAGGTTTACCGCAGAGGACCTTGCCTCCTATTATTCTGTTTATGAAATGGGTGCTGTAAAATACCATGTCAGGAGCGAAAACTTCTCTGAAGTGACTGTAAAAATTTGGGAAGGGGGTTCGGACATGGGCCCGGGCGAAGAGATCTATTCGGCAGATGTGACCGATGAGGTCCTGGTAGGATCATGGTCTACACATATATTGCCCGAACGGATCCATCTGGAACCCGGACAGGAGTATTGGATGGGTTATTCAATGAATGCAACCGGAGGCGGGTTCCCTCTGTCTGTCGATAACGGGCCCATGGTGCAAAACAAAGGGGCATGGCTGTACATTGATCAACAGTGGTCACAACTACCCGATATCAATCCGGACCTCGATTACAACTTCTGCATAAGGGGTATCCTGTTTATTACCGAGCAGCTCGACTGGTTGTCATTTGACCCCCAGAGCGGCACTGTAGAGCCGGAAGACAACGAAGACGTTAACCTCATCTTCAATGCAGAAGAGCTTGAAATCGGAGATCACCATGCGCAGGTACTGGTTCAAAACAATACCGGCGAAAACATTATCATACCCGTATCATTGACTGTGGTGACACCCAGGTTTGACGTGACCTTTGAAGTGACCGGCGAAGAGGGGGAAACAATTGATGGTGCCATAATCAGTCTGGGCGATATTATCAACGATCCCGGCGACTATTTCTTTGGGGACATGCTTGCTGGCATCTATGCCTATGAGGTGAGCAAAGAAGGTTATCTTGCCGCATCGGGCCATGTGATGTTAGCCAGAGAGGATGTTCACATGGAAGTGGTCCTGGTTACAGAAGATACGGAGGTGGTCAGCCTGGCGGTGATGATAGACGATGAATTTGGTGAAGCAGCAGAAGGGGCTTACTTCCTTATTCAGGGCTTCGGCGGCCACCTGTCCGATGGCAACGGCCAGCTCGCGCTGACTGTCATTCCCGGGACATACAACTACAGCGTAACAAAGACAGGCTTCGAACCACTGTCGGATGAGGTGGTCATCACTGAAGATGCGGAACAGCACCTGGAGGTCACCCTGACATACCTGCGTTTTGACATTGTATTGGATGTCAACATAGAAGAGGCAGGAACAGTCAGCGGTGGCGGCGAATACCATTACGGCCAGACAGCCACCATCATGGCCGGACCCAATACCGGATTTCACTTCCTGCACTGGCTGGAAGACGGCATGGTGGTGTCCCCGGATCAAGCATACGCTTTTGAAGTGACAAAAAACAGGAACCTTACCGGTGTGTTTGCTGTCAACATCTACATCATCAAGGCGACTGCCGGCGACAACGGCGCCATTAACCCCTCAGGAGAGGTAGAGGTCATCCATGGAGCAGATGTTTCCTTTGACATCACACCCATACCCGGGCACTTCATCGAAGATGTGATGGTGAATGAAGAAAGTGTCGGCCCGGTAGAGGAATACACGTTCTTCGATGTTACCGAAGACGGGCAAACCATCCATGCCGAATTCGACATCCTGACCTATGAGGTGACCATCACCTACGAAGGGAACGGAACGGTCGATCCGGAGGGGGTGGTCACCGTAGATCATGGTGAGCCCCTGGTCATTCAACTGACACCCGATGAAGATCACCATGTCTCAGATATTCTTGTAAACGATGAAAGCGTCGGAGCACATGAAGAATACATATTGACAAATATCACTTCGCCCATAACGTTTCACGCCATCTTTTCATTTTCAGTAGACATCACCGGCATTGAGCCATATGGCCTTCTTGTTTATCCCAACCCGGCCACTGACCGTGTCACGGTAAGAAGCGGGGAGGTGATCTCAGGGTTACGGCTGCTTAACCTCAAGGGACAAACAGTACGATCTGTCAGGGTTGAAGGCTATGAACACGTGTTGGATGTCGGCGGACTGCATCCTGGAGTGTATCTTCTCGAGGCGAGATTCCGGGACAAGAAAAAGACCGTTTCGCTGACGATCCGGTAAACGGAGGTTTTAGAGTATCTATTAAACCAACAGGAGCGGTAAGGCCCTCAGGGTCCTGCCGCTCCTGTCCTGTTTTATTCGTGGCCATCGGCTGTTTGCCGAATGAAAAGAGCCTTGATGTCGTCTGTAGCGATGTGGTTGACCGGGTCGAATTCAGGGCCATCCATGTAATTGATGAGACTGTATCTCAGCTGCCTTGCCGCAGGCCTGTTTTCAATATCCGTTAGCAGGTCGATGGCAGAAAAAAGCAACTTGCCTGA
>SLCY01000004.1 GCA_007125585.1 Bacteroidales bacterium | reverse complement strand
CTAATTAAAATCAGCACATTGGCACATTGGCTAATCGACTAATTAAAATCAGCACATTGGCTAATCGGCTAATAAAATCAGCACATTGGCACATTAGCTAATCGGCTAATTAAAATCAGCACATCAGCACATTGGCTAATCGACTAATTAAAATCAGCACATTGGCTAATTGGCTAATTGTCTAATTAGCTAATTGATTTATGAAAATCCCTATATTTACAGCCTAAAAGATTGACTTTTTCATGGAAAAGGTACTCGTTACGGGGACTGCAGGGTTTATAGGCTTCCATCTTGTAAAGCGGCTTTTGAAACAGGGGTTTGAGGTCGTTGGATTGGACAACATCAATGATTACTATGATCCTCAGCTTAAACTTGATCGCCTCAGGCAGACCGGCATCAACATTTCGCATGACAAATTAAACCCTCCTGAAACCGCGGCCCCGCTCCAATCGGCACATCAGCACATCAGCACATCAGCACATTCTTCAATCAACACATCAGCACATTCTTCAATCAGCGCATCGGCAGATCCATACCGTTTCTATCATCTGGACCTGGTCAACCGCCCTGCCATCATGGCTCTGTTCGAGGCCGAGCGGTTCGATTACGTGGTCCATCTGGCAGCGCAGGCGGGGGTCCGGCATTCGCTTTCCCATCCGCAGGCTTATGTGGATGCCAACATCACGGGGTTCCTGAACATCCTGGAGGCTTGCCGGGCATATCCCGTAAAACACCTGGTATATGCTTCGTCCAGCTCGGTTTACGGTAAAAATACCGAAATGCCCTTTTCTGTCAGCCACAACGTGGACCACCCGGTGTCGCTCTATGCCGCCAGCAAGAAGAGCAACGAGCTGATGGCCCACACCTACAGTCACCTGTTCGGTATTCCTGCCACCGGATTGCGTTTCTTTACCGTTTATGGGCCCTGGGGCCGTCCTGACATGGCGTTGTTCCTGTTTACCAGGGCCATATTGGAAGGCAGGCCCATAGAGGTGTATAACAGGGGGGATATGTTGCGTGACTTCACCTACGTGGATGACATCACGGAGGGCATTGACAGGGTGATGGTCCGTCCGGCTTGTGCCAGTGCTTCGTGGGACAGTATCAATCCTGACCCTGCCACCAGCGATGTGCCGCATCGCCTGTACAACATCGGCCTTGGCGGTCCTGTCAGCCTGATGGATTTCATCAGCATCCTTGAAAAGGCTTTGGGCAGGCAGGCCAGGAAGGAGTATCTGCCGTTGCAGCCGGGTGATGTGACTGCCACCTGGGCTGACACCTCTGCCCTGGAGCGTGACACCGGGTACAGACCCGGGACATCCCTGGAGACGGGGATCGCAAGGTTTGTTGACTGGTACCGGTCGTATTACGGGTAGGCCGCCGTCCGAAGGCTTGCCATGGGCCGTTCCTGGCATGTGTTGATGTGCCGGCGCCTGTTGACCTTTCTCTTTCGAGGATATCTGTTGAGGGGTTTGCAGTGCATGTCATGAAGGGCAGAGCCGTTGTCCATGCCGGGGGCTTTGCGGTTCATCCCGATCCGAATCTTTTGACGCACCCCTTCTCCGGCATTTTGATCTTCAGGCATTATTGGACAAACACCCGTGTTGTTGCCACGGTCTCATCGCAGTTTGTCCTGACGAGGTATATCCCTGTTGGCAGCCTGGGGTGAATTTCGTGCTTGCCTTGTCCCCAGAGGCTTTGTTCCATCATCACCTGGCCTTGCACGTCGAAGATCTGCAGGGTGGTGTGTTCACATGTGCTGTGTACATGCAATCTTTTTCCGTAGGAGAACACGTTGACCGGTTTGTTGTATTCGTCGATGCCGGCCAGGGGAGGTTCTCCTGCTGTCAGGTGCAGGCGGAACCGCAGGGGCGGGTCGGTTTCTGTGGCGGTGAACGGGTAGAGCGGGTCGTCGCTGAGCGGGTGCATGGTCTTTGTGATGAGGTCTTCCAGGAACAGGTGTACACCGGTGACAGTACGGGCCAGTTCGATGTGGAACAAGGAGGATCCATTCTTTACGAAGCCCAGTGGGATGGTGGTCCCTTCGCGGGGTGCAGGCAGGTTGTTGAGAGCCAGCGGGGCATAGCCTTCCTTGGGGTTCTTTTTCACAGGTTGTTTGACGGATGCAGGAAGGATTGCCGGTGTCAGGGAGAAGAAAAGGGGTGCATATCCGGCCATGAAGGGGGTGTCGAGGAGTGGGTCGGCCCCTTCTGAGGCATCCGGCCGGAACAGGATGATGGTTTCCTGTGCTGTTTGTCCGGCGGGGTCGTGCGCCACCAGTCTGATATGTTGTGCCTGGCCGTCTTTTTGCTTGGCTGTCGGGGGTGGTGCTGAGGTGTTGCCGGGCGTAGTGTTATTTTTCGCAGGCGATTTGTACCAGCCAGCGGGGTGGTGGACGCGGGCTGTGGGCGGTATGGTCAGGGAGCCGTTGCCGCTGGTATGCACCATGAAGCCGCTCATGGCAGGGATGATATCGATCACGGGAGTATAGCTGGCGTTCGGCTCGTCCCATATCTTCGGTCCCCCGATGATGTTTGTCCGCTGCCAGTCGCCTTTAGACCAGTCGATGGCACTGGCGAACGGGTTTCCCAGCAGGTGCCATCCGGCATATTCTCCCATGCTGGAGTGGGTAAGTCCGTTCACCGGCACCGTTGCGGTCTCGAGGGTTCCGGCAAACCGGTGGGTCTTGTCGCCATAGTCTTTTTCAGGCTGGCCGTAGGCAAGGAGGTATCCGCGGCCGGTGACGAATTCGTTTTCGAAGTCGTTGTTCCATGATCCGCCGGTTGTTTTGCTGTTTATCCACCAGCCGGTCACCGTCTCTTCGTGGAGGTTTTGCACCTGTGCTTCATCCCATTTATAGAAGTCTATCCATGGCGGGATGGTGCCATCGGGGACGAATTCGGGCCTTATGTTCATCTGTTGTACCGGCGAGGAGATCATGTGCCAGCCGTGGTTGGGGGTATTGGGGTGCCAGCGGTTGATGGTTCGTTCAACGGTGGCCTGCACCCCTTCATTGTGGTGGATGAGTGATCCTGGAGCGTCATTTCCCGTGTTGCTTTGCAGCACGATGGCTGCCGGTCCGGCCTCATGTATGTTGTACAGGGTTTCTGCTGTCAGGGAGCCTCCCGGTTCTATGATCAGGCCGGAATACATTTCGTCGCGATAATTTCCTTTTGATGTCCTGTCGGGCTGCGCGGCTCCCTGTAACATCTTGTCCGGGCAGCCGGTTGCAGCGGGGGCTGCATTTGCAGGATCGCCCGAGCTCCAGTTGGCGGTGATCACCATGTCCTCAGCCGGCATGATGTATGGGCCATGCTCCGGATCAGTTGAAACAATGTTACCATGTTGATCCTTCCAATTAAGAAACTCTCCGAATTCATCCAAACAATATGTGCCAAAATAAACTATGCTTCCAGCATATACAAATGAGGGGTTTTGTAATTCATCAAAATTCTCATCAACAAGCAGCAATGATACATTATCGCCATTATCAAGAAGTTCAATCCTATACATGGGTTCTTCGGCAGTCACTAGAGTTAGAGAACCGCCATTAGCGGTAGCGTTGGATAAAAGCTCTACAAAGTCACCCGATTTTATAACCACATTTCCTCCAATAATTACATCAGCATGTTTCCCAGGTAGCTGATTGGCAAAATCGGAATGGGTTTCTGGATGATCATTCCAATGAATATATTGGTCATCCTCCTTTGCATACCAAGAGCCGTTTCCGGTAAAATAATGGCTGGCTAACGGGCGATCAGATGAATTGTTAACAAGCTGGCGCCCTCCCAAAACTTGACCAAATCCTTCCTTATAATTAAACTCATCTACGTTAGCCTTCTGAACTTTTGAAGCATACGGATCGATGTTAAAGTTTGGTTTCACATTCAAAAATGCCCCTCTTTTTTCCGCATAATATAGGAAAATTTGCAAACGAGCTATTCGTATAACCTGATCAGAGTTAATAAGTTGTAATTGATGATCTGAATATAGTTTTTCTGATACCAATATCAATCGTTCGCCATCGTGTGCCAGGGTGAGGTTACTGTTTTCGGGGGGATAGAGGAGGTCGCTGGAGCCGGGCAGTATTT
>SLCY01000010.1 GCA_007125585.1 Bacteroidales bacterium | reverse complement strand
TCGGGATGCTCAGCAAATTCATGATCAACAAGATAAGGCTCGACTTTGAAGGACTATACCCCGTGCTGGTGATCGCGCTGATGTTCTTCGGCTTTTCAGCCACTGACTTTTTCGGCGGCAACGGGTTCCTGGCTGTCTATATCAGCGCCGTCTACCTGGGCAACCAGGACCTTATCCACAAGAAGACCATCATGAAGGTGTTCGACGGACTGGCTTGGCTGTTCCAGATCGTCCTGTTCCTCACACTGGGCCTGCTGGTGTTTCCCTCTTCGATAATCCCTGTGGTTGGCGTCGGAATGCTTGTCTCTGCCTTCCTGATATTCGTCGCCCGCCCGCTGAGCGTCTTGCTCAGCCTGATGTTTTTCCGCATGAGGCTCAGGAACCGCCTGTACATATCCTGGGTGGGCCTCAGAGGGGCCGTGCCCATCGTGTTTGCCACCTACGCACTGCTCGCCGGCATAGAAAAAGCCGACATGATATTCAACATTGTCTTCTTTGTTTCCGTCACCTCGGTCATTATCCACGGCACAACCCTGCCCGTCATTGCCAAATGGCTGCACGTGGCACTGCCCGAAAGGGTTAAACGCCGGGAACCAACAGATATCCTGCTGTCAGAACGGGTCAATAAGTCGATGGAGGAAGTTACAATACCCCCCGGCAGCTGTGCCGACGGCAAAAAGATCGTAGATCTTCATTTTCCCCCCACCGCCATCATCGTCCTGATCAAACGGGGCGAACAGTATATCACGCCAAACGGGTCAACGGTGATACGCGCCGGCGACAGGCTGGTCATCCTCTCCGAAACCCCTGAAGGGATGGAAAATGTCTATCAGTGCCTCGGCGTGAGCGGATGACCCTTAAACTTTTAAACCCATTAAACCCTTAAACTTTTCAACCTGCTTCACAAATTAGAAACCGATGAAAAAACATACATTATCAGCAGTCTTGTTAAGCCTTATGTTCTCATTGACCACAAGTGCCAGCGAAAACCCTTCACTGGATGAACAGCTGAGGTCTTACCTTCAAAGGGAATATTTCAGTCTCAACGTATTGATACAAAGCGAGGGGCGTTTTTCCTTTGAAGATGATGCTTTTCAGGGAGGCAGGACATTTGATCCCGCCAACGCCAGGGTCAGCCTGCGGGGAAACCTTGACGGCGGATTCTTCTACCGGGTCTTCATTGATGCAGCGCCCCGGCCTGCGTTGCTCGATGCTTTTGTGGGCTATCGGCTCAACGAAGCCTTCAGCGTGTCGGTGGGGGCGATGAAGCCAAGACAGACGCTGGACTTTATTCCAAACCCGGGCGAACACAACTTTGTTGACCGCGCCACGATGACAGGCCTGCTTGTAGGTTCGCGCGAAATAGGCGTTTCTGCAACAGGGAACATCGGCGACCTGTTTTATTATGCCGGCCTGTTTAACGGCAATGGCCTGAACAGCAACAGCAACAACAAGTTTTATGGGATAGGGAGGCTGCAGTACACGTTGCACGACCTCCTGCCCGGCCACATCCAGCTTGCGGTGAGCGGTTCGCATGGGGATTCGGAAGGGGCGCGCAGCGGAAGCCGCGGCCCGCTGCTGAGGGGACAACGTACCATCGTCGGGACAGACATGGAAGTGGAATCAGGCCGGATGTACTTTGCAGCAGAATACCTGAGGGGTGCGCTGGAAACAGTAGACCTCCCGGACACCGATGAGGTGATCAGCGGCTACTACGTTACCGGCGGATTCAGGGCAACAAACAAAACAATGGTGTTTACCCGTTGGCAATCATGGTCATACGAAGAAATAAAAACACAGGAAAGCAAGCTGACACTGGGCGCCAATGTTGATTTCACCGATGTCGTTACTGCAGTGCTGAACTTCGACACCTATATCCCCGATGAAGGAGACAACCAGTACGGCGCTTCATTTATTCTCCAGGTGCAGTTTTGATTGAAACAACATCCTTTTTTTAATGCCCCGGCGGCAGGGTGATCCTCTCGACATGTGCAGGTGAGGAGTGCTTTTTCTATGCTTGGCACACAATACCCTGGCCAAGACCGTCCTGTGCTGCGTCCGGCGCCTGCTGCGCCCGGCCCGCCAAGGACGTGCGGATTGCGGGCGGTTATTAAAAAGGGCTATTGCAATGAACAACCCCCCCCAGCATTATTGAAATCCCACAAAAAACAACCCCATCACGATTTTATAGTCACCGGTAAGCAATAACACCGGGCTAAAAGAAGGAAAAACCTAAAAAAAGTTTTGTTTTATAAAAAATATATTATATTTGAAAAATTTTTAAAATACAGATAGATTAAAAATAAAAACACATTAAGAATCAAAAAAATATATTGAATGGGCAAACAAAAACAATTTGCCGGGTTTATGATCTTGCCGGTGTGGGCCTTGCTAATCATCTTTCCGGTGCTGAGCAACGGAGACAATCCGCCAAAAGACGAACAGCGCCTGTTGCATGTTGAGGTGTTTCTTGAAGGGCTCTATCATCCCGGCTCAGAGGGGCTGAACCGTGCTCATGGCTTTTCCGCCGACGGCCCGGTGCCACAATATGGCAATGGAGTGGCCGATATGGTCACCATCAGCCTGCACGCGACAGGCGACTACTCCGAACATGCATGGGGCGACCTGCTCATGTATGAAGTCACGGTGTCGCTCGATACCGGCGGACAGGCATGGGTGTACCTGCCGGACGAGGTCGGCGGACACCCGCTGGAAGGCAACTGCTGGCTGTCGGTCAGGCACCGCAACCACATCGAAACCGTGTACCATGTGCCCCTCGACCTGAATGACGACGGCCCTTTCCATTGTGACTTCATCACGGGCAATGCGGAAAACAACGCAGCCCTGGGAAACAACCAGCACTACCTCGGAGAGATCATGCGCAACAACACCTTGATCCATGCCTGGGCCATGTACGCCGGCGATATCACCGGCGAAGGACAGGTGAACGTGGCCGACCGGAGCCTCCTGTACTTCAAGCTGTCGCAGGGCGTCCGCGGCTATCTGCCGGAAGACCTGAACGGCGACGGGATGGTCACCATCGCGGACCGATCCCTCCTGGTCAAAAACCTTTCAAAAGGGATATCAGCAAAAACCCCCGCCACAAAATAGACAATCAGCCACAACCCAAAAGGCAACCCAAACCATTTCCGCAATGAAAACCATGTTTGAAAAGATCCAGCGATCCATACAGATTTTCACCGGGATCCCGACCCTTTGCCTGATCCTGCTGACAGGCCCCCACGCCCCCGCCAACGAATCTTATGAACTCATCCTCGACAATTTTGAACAGACATCGGAAAACGAGATCCGCCTCGATGTCATGCTCCACAATACCGGAACCCCCTTCTTCCTGAATGACGTCCAGGTCGAAATCACCTTCAATGCCAACATCATGCCCCCGGAAACGTTCTTCCACGACCACGGACTGCAAATACTGCCCGGCTCCAGCGACCTCCTCTATCCCCCCGAAAACAGTAACCTCACCCTGGCACACGATGGCGAACGATTGATATTGGTATCAGAAGAGCCATCCTATATGGAAGCAGCACAAGAGGTCAACAATAATCAATACTTGCGTATCGCCAGATTGCAAGTTTTCATCTCTTATCAAGACAAGAAGGGGGCTTTTGCTAATGATTTTCCAAATTTGGATTTCAATGCCGGCAATTCATTTATTCAAAAATGTCTTGTGGACATCAATGGATACAAAATAAGCCCTGGTGAAGCAGTAGGTGGTAAAGAACTTGTCAACAGTTTATCAAACGTTTCTTTAGCCAGCCATTTTTTTGCTGGTAGTGGTTATTGGTATGAGAATTATGATGGTCAATATCTTAATTGGAACATCAAACCGGAAACGCACTCTGATTTTTCACACCAAATACCAGGGCCGCACGATAATGCAATCATTGGCGGATTAGCAGTTATTGCTGCAGGCGAGTCAGTGAATTTATCAAAAAATATTAATGGTCAGGGTGGTATGCTTAAGATAATGACAGGACCAAAGCCTTTATATATGATAGAGTTAGTGCCCAATGGAAATAATGTGAGCGTAACACTTTATAATGAAAATTATGAAGCAATGAATAATCCTTCTCAAGTGGAGGTTGGAACTTATC
>SLCY01000059.1 GCA_007125585.1 Bacteroidales bacterium | reverse complement strand
CGATATTCGCGCCACCCCAATTATTTCTTCGAATGGCTGCACTGGTTCAGCTACCCATTGATGGCCTTCGGCGCGCCCAACCAGTGGATCACCTGGCTGGGTCCGTTACTGATGCTGCTGTTTCTCTATCGCCTGACCGGCATTCCGTACACCGAAAAACAGGCATCGAAGTCACGGGGCGAGGCTTATCGCCGCTACCAGGAGGAGACTTCAGCCTTCATTCCCTGGCCACCCCGGCGCCCCTGAAGTACGGCGGCGCGCTATCCTATAGCATTCCTGAACAGGGTGGCTTAAGACCATGTGCGGCATTGTTGCGGCCAACGCGGAACGAAACATCATCCCGATCCTGATTGACGGTCTGCGCCGGCTGGAGTACCGCGGTTATGACTCGGCCGGCCTGGCCTGTCTCGAGCCGGGTGGCGATCTGTTCGATCACGCCGAGGTCGGCAAGGTCGCAGATCTGCACACCGCCCTGAATACCAACCTGACCAGTCACCTGGGCATCGCCCATACCCGCTGGGCCACCCACGGTGCACCGACCCGGGCCAATGCCCATCCCCATCTTTCCAATCAACGGGTTGCCGTGGTCCACAACGGCATCATCGAGAATTTCGAGAACCTCAAGCGCGAACTGGCTGCTGAAGGCTACGAGTTCAAGTCGGAAACCGATACCGAGGTCATCGCCCATCTTATTGACCGGGAACTGGAACGGGCCACCCGGCCGATGGAAGCCATACAACGGGCCTGCAAACGGCTGGACGGCGCATACGCCATCGCGGTGCTGTTGCGTGATTGTCCCGACCGTCTGTTCGGCGCCCGCCAGGGCAGCCCGCTGGTGGTCGGTGTCGGAGTGGGCGAGCATTTTCTGGCCTCGGATGCCGCTGCCCTGGTGCCGGTGACCCAGCAGATGATGTTTCTCAATGACGGCGACCTGGTCGAACTCGGTCGCGATCAGGTCCGGGTCGTTGACGCCGAACTGGAGCCGGTCGAACGTCCGATTCGCATATCCACGCTGCCGGCGGACTCGGTCGACAAGGGCAGTTTTCGGCACTTCATGGAAAAGGAAATCCATGAGCAACCCGACGCCATCGCCACCACGCTCAACGCCCACCTCGAAGGGACGCGCATCTGTCCAACCCTCGATCGAGAATTGCTCAGCAAGGTTCAAGCCATTCACATCATCGCCTGCGGCACCAGCTACCACGCCGGACTGGTGGCCCGCTACTGGATCGAAAGCCTGGCCCGGGTGCCGGTCAGCGTCGAGATCGCCAGCGAGTATCGCTATCGTCAGCCGGCCATACCCGACGATACCCTGCTGATCGCCATCTCTCAGTCCGGCGAGACCGCCGACACCCTCGCGGCGCTATCTTCTGCCGGTGAGTTCGGCTACCTGGACACTCTGGGCATTTGCAACGTGCCCGAAAGCGCCCTGACCCGCCAGTGCGGTCACATTCTCATGACTCGCGCGGGCCTGGAAATCGGTGTCGCCTCGACCAAGGCCTTCACTACCCAGCTGACCGTGTTGCTGTTGCTGGCCGCCGCCCTGGCCGAGGCCAAGCACCGGGATCCGGCGCTGATTCGCCAGGTACTGGAAGATCTGGGACAGGCGCCGCAACAGGCCCGCGAAGTGCTGGCCATTGGTGATCGCGTGCGAGAAGTGGCTGAAGAGATCGCCGAAAAACCACACGCGCTGTTTCTCGGCCGGGGTCCGGAATACCCGATCGCCATGGAAGGCGCCCTGAAACTCAAGGAGATTTCCTATATTCATGCCGAGGCTTACGCCGCCGGTGAGCTCAAGCACGGACCGCTGGCGCTGGTTGACGATACCCTGCCGGTCATCGTGCCGGCCTCCAGCAACCGCCTGCTCACCAAGTTGATCTCCAACCTTCAGGAAGTGCGGGCCAGGGGCGGGAAATTGTATGTTTTCGCCGATCGGGGCGTGACCATCGAGCCCCATCCCAGCGTGGAACTCATTCAGGTGCCCGCGCCTCACTCGAACGTCTCACCCATCATCCAGGTCCTGCCTTTGCAATTCCTTGCCTACCACGTCGGCGTGCTCAAGGGCACCGACGTGGATCAGCCGCGCAATCTGGCCAAATCGGTCACCGTGGAATGACAAACGCCCGCCGAAAAGGCGGGCGTCGGTAGAAGTTTTTCGGTGCTTAACCGGATCGATGGTCACAAGGCCATCGATCAAAGTGCATTCCGATTTCAGGCAATGCGGCGGTAGGCAATCGCGCCGGAATCATCGGACTCGGAGTCACTGCATTCGTCCTGGAGATGGTCCAGCCATTCCATGACGACATCGTCAGACAGCAGTTGATTGAACTTCTGAGATTCGTTGTATTGGACCTGTTCCATGATCTTGCTCCCGAAGGTTGCATTTTTAGTCTCGGGAATAAGAATGCATTTTCCATGCCAGAAAAGATCTGCGGCAGACAAATCAGGGGGTTAAACAATTGTCCTCATTTGAAAATGACCGCAAACTGACGGGAATAGTCAGTCACGAGACATTTTAGGGCAACGCCTCTAAAAGCAAAACGCGCCCACCTGACGGGGGGCGCGTAACGCTGTCTGGGCCCTGGGCTGGTAGTCCAGGGTGGGCGACAATTCAGACACATCGCCCAATGGGTTCCCCTTCCCGTGTGTTCTTTCGAACCGTTCGCTGACCGAAGCCCGGCAGCGAGCGGGTGGCTCAAACCTGCAGCGTGGCCGAGTGGCCTTCGTGGCGGGATTCTTCGAGGTCCAGGGCCGAATCCTCTTCTTCGAGATCCATCAACCACTCCATGACAGCCTCGTCGGAGAGCATGCCGTTGAAGGCGGTTTCATCGACAGAAGCGATCAGTTCCACATCCTGGTTGTCGGTAAAAATCAGATTGAAGTCGGCCATGTCCTTTGCGCCTCGTCATTCGTTGACTGTTTGCGTTCACGGACATCAATGCACATTTCGTGCCAGAGTTTCGGAAGCACCGTAAAACCATGCCATCGACAAAAACAATCACCGGCTCCATGGTCCGAAAGTGACGGAATTGGTCCAGGAGTTGACGGGCCGGGGCAGCTCAAGTCAGGCACAATGACGCCCCCATTCAACGGATCTCGCCATGCCTGCCCGTCACCTGATGCTGTTGCTGCTGATCTGCCTGATCTGGGCCGGCAACTTCATTGCCGCGGCCTGGGCCGTGGAGATCCTGGAGCCGGTGACATTTACCGTGGTTCGCTTTGCGCTGGTGCTGGCCGTGCTGGCGCCCCTGCTGCGCATCCCGGACCGATCCCAGTGGCCGCGTTTGCTGGCCTGCTGCTGGACGATGGGGGCGATTCATTTCGGTCTGGTCTTTTTTGCCCTGGGTCGATCCGAAGATGTCTCGTCGATCGCCTTGTTGATGCAGGTCTACATTCCCATGTCGACGCTGCTGGCGGTGTTGATTCTGGGCGAGCGCATCGGCTGGCGCACCACGCTGGGGATTCTGATCGCATTCGGCGGTGTGCTGGTCATGGGCCTGGACCCGCTGGTGCTGGCCCAGCTCGATGTGCTGGTGCTGGTATTGAGTTCGGCACTTGCCCTGGCCATGGGCACCATTCTGATGCGCGGACTGCAGGGCATTGGCGTGCTGTCCTTCCAAGCCTGGAACGCAACCTTGTCTCTGCCACCCTTGATGGTGCTGGCCTGGTGGCTGGAGAGTCCGCTCACCCAGATCAGCGCCAACCTGGGCCATCCGGGATTGTGGGGGGCAATCGCCTATTCGGCCATCGGCGCATCCATCATCGGTCACGGCGGCTTTTACTGGCTGATCCAGCGCCACGAGGTCAACAAGGTCACTCCTTACCTGCTGCTGGTGCCCGTGCTGGCCGTCATCCTGGGCATCGTGATCTGGGGCGACCGCCCCGGTCCTCGATTGATTGGTGGCGGCAGCCTGGTGCTGGCCGGGGTGTTGTGGATTACCTTGCGCGCCCGCTTTCGTCGCCGAGCACCGTCCAAGCCACCACCAGCGGGGGTCTGATCCAATCAGGACACAAGCACCGTGTTGCTTTATTGACGACGCATGTGTTAATGTAATAGCGTGTTATTACATTGATGCAGCATGAAACAGCTCGACCAGCAACACGCCAATGCCAACCGG
>SLCY01000068.1 GCA_007125585.1 Bacteroidales bacterium | reverse complement strand
TCCCTCTGCCAAAAGCCAGCAACACGGCTGTGATGATACCTGGAAAACACTGTCTGGTCACTACTTTAAATGCCACCTCCCGTTTGGTGGATCCTAAAGAAAAGGCGGATTCAAGCAATGTAAACGGCACATTCTTCATCACTTCATCCATTGCCCTGACCATAATAGGCAATATAAAAACTGAAACGGTTATAATTCCGGCCAGCAAACTTGCTTTTATACCTAAATATATCATAATGGTAAACCCAAACGCACCATAAACCACTGACGGGATTCCCCAAAGCAAATCCAGGATCAAACGAATGGAGTTGATGATTCTTTTGTTGTTTCGCAAGTGAACGTTCATAGCCAGCGACAATGGCAGGCTGACAGAGAGTGCCAGTATAACGGCGCCTGAGGCCAGGTACGCAGATCCGACAATGGCGTTCAACAGACCACCTTCACGTCCGAGATAATAACCTCCTTTTGGGGTCTGGCTTAACATTTCCCAGCTTAGTGATGGTAGACCTTTGTAAATAATGATTGATACAATAAAGAGCAGCAATATGGCCAGAAAAGACGTACTCAATATCATCAGCAAATAAAAAAAACGCTCTTCAAGTTTTTTAATTTTCATACTGGCGAATTTTTATCATATTACTGCCTTTTTTCCAGATAGATGATCAATCCCCTGGACAACATATTGAATATTACTACCACAACAAACAATATCAATGCAGCAAACATCAAAGCTGAATCGAACATGGGGATGCTCAGCATCTCCCCGTAATTGTTTGCTATCAGAGCCGGCAATGGGTAGCCGGGGTCAAATAGGTTTTCCGGGATGCCCACCACATTGCCCACCACCATAAGCACTGCGATTGTTTCTCCAAAAGCCCTGGACAGACCAAGTCCGAAGGCCGAAACAATGCCAGGAAAAGATCTGCGGATTACTACATTTTTGATGCTATCCCATTTGGTGGCACCAAGCGACAGGGATGCCTCAAATTGTTCAGCAGGCACTGTGCGAAATACTTCTATCAGGATGTTTAAAATAAAAGGGATCAGCATGATGGCGAGTACTATTCCACCGGCTAGGATACTAAAGCCTGTTGACTCGTAACCAAACAAAGGTGCCAGATACCGGCCGGTAAACGGAACGATGATCAACACCCCCCACACTCCGTAAATTACAGAAGGTATTCCGGCCAGGATATCTATCACAGGTTGCATGATTCCTGAGAGTTTGTTGGAACCATAATATGTAAGGTAAATGGCTGAAAGCAAACATACAGGTGCTGTGATAACCAATCCCAGGAAGGTAATCCATAATGAACTGATAATAAAGGGGTAAAACCCAAACTGCCCGGCCATTGGCCGCCAAACGGAGGAAAACAACAAGTCGCCAATACCGCTGGTTTGCATTACCAGAAACGACTTGTAAAACAGGCTGATAAATATAGCGACGGGCAAGGCAAACACAAAGAACTGTGCAGCACTGATCCAGGCATTACTGAACCTGTCCTTGATCTTCCTAAGGGTCACGTACATTGGTTAGTTAAGTTTAGGACGGGGTAAGGCAGGCAGCTTCTCTTTTTGTGCGGCAATTCCCTCATCACGGATCATAACATACCCAGCTTCTTTAACGAACTTCTGTCCTTTTTCCAATATCCAGTGCAGAAAGACGATAGCTGCAATATTTTCAGGATGCCCATTTGAGACCAGGTAAAGGTTACGTGCCGGTGGTGAAGGATAGCGGCCCTGGGAGATTGCCTCTGTCAGCTGATCAAGATCATTGTAGAAACGTTCTTCAGGATCAATGACTCCGCTTTCATTGATGTCAATAGGGATAATGCCCAAGTTTTCAAATGGTTTACGAGTGTTAATGTCATATGCAAAGGCAATGTTGTTGTATCCGACACCTGAACGATCATTTTTTACCACATCGGCCAGCCCAGGGTCACCAAACATGCCAATGCCCCTGATGTCTTCCTGTGACACACCAAGGTATTTAGCCCATGTTTCAGCAGCACCGCATGCATTAGACCTTGTATAGACAGTCATTTTTGTATCTCCGCTCACATCAAAGAATGATTCCCAGTTTTGACGATCCCCATCCAGAAAGATCTGCTGAAAATGCATTTTTTGAAGACCATGGGTCAGGATTTTATCCCGAAGGGGGTTATTGGTGTTGAAAGTAGGCAATACAGCATCTTTGGCCACAGCAATAAACCATGCGCCTCTTTCTTGCTCAACGGCGGTAATCTCTCTTGAAACCATTGCAATATCCACCATGTTGCCCAGGGCATCAGCCATCCCCTTACCCGCTCCACCGGCTGATATGTCTATGCGAACATCCGGATGCTCTTTACGGAACTCTTCTGCCCAACGCACTACCAAAGGATACATGGCCCATGCACCGGAAATGCTTATCCTCCCATACAAATTGCCATCCTCATCAAAGCCTGACTTTCTGCCATCAATGCAACTTTGCTGCGAGAGCAGAAGTGCAAATAAACCAAAAAACAGAATTAATCTTTTCATTGTATTGGGCTGTTATTTTTTTATAAATATACATGAATTTTTTTTCATTCGAAATTACACACAGACGAATAATAAAATATCTTGCAATGATTGATTAAAGCGGTAAGATTGAGCTCACCACACTCTGGGTAAGTTAAATTTCTGCTATTTAGATATGAGTGCCCGGTTCATGTGCTTCTTTTTGGCTGTGCATTAGAATGCAGAAGACCTGGGCTACAAGACGATGTGCAGTGCGGACAACCACAAATGCAATACGAAATTAAACCGAAAATCTCTTTTGCTAACCTACATTATGCATCCTTTATTTACAAAATATGAAAAAAGGTACTAAAATGCGTAAATTATAAACATTTAGTCATTTTGTGCTGTTTACAATATACAGTGTAGCAATACAGCGTGTGAAATCCCTTTTGTTAAACAATGAAAATATATACCATGAGTACTTTTGCGCACAGTACGAAAATCAACTTTAAGAAAGAGATCACTTATGCCTCCAATAGCATTGTAAGTAAGCGTGTGCTGGAGAAGTCGACAGGGAATATCAGCTTGTTTGCCTTTGATCAGGGTCAACAACTCAGCGAGCATTCTGCTCCTTTTGATGCCATGGTGCAGATCATCGAAGGCAAAGCGAAAATCACCATCGACAAAAACCCATACCCTCTTCAGGAAGGGGAGACCATCATTATGCCGGCTAACATTCCGCATGCAGTACACGCTGATGAGAAGTTCAAGATGTTGCTTACGATGATCAAGGGATGATTCTAAATCTGTCGACGGATTTCAAACAGGATCCAAAATGAAGGTACGCATATGTAGTGACATCCTTTTGGACTACCCAGTGATCAAAATCCAGGCTGGACGCTTTGTCGATGAGCGGGGCAGGGAGGAGGGGAGCCTGCTGCTTGTAAACATGATCTGTAAATGATATTTTGAAAAACAGCCTGTACAATGTTGTTCACCACGATGCCAGCCAGGGCGATAACCCCAAGAACACCAAAGAAGCTTGCAAATGCACCCCCGATAGACCAGCCGGCCACCACACCTGTCATCCCCAGGCGGATTGAAAGTACAATGATGGTTGCTTTACTGCCAGCGTAAAACTACTTGATCAGGAGGTGTACAATGATAAATGATATGAGTGCATCGGCTCAAGCTACTTCATTAACTCATCGATGCAACACTCCAGGATCGCACTGGCGGCCTGTTCTTTGAAATAGGCCTCCATAGTACGTTGCTGTTGCGGAGAAAGGCCGCGGACAGTGCCTCCTTCCGGTCTTTGCAGGAACCTTTGCCATTCTTCTTCCAATATATCTTCCAGCGACTTGCCGTGCCATGCGTCGGGATTGCACCGGATGCGGTGCGCATCAATCGCCTCCTTGGCCGGTCGACGTATATCCTCCGCTATCTGCTGTATAGCAGCCATGGCAGCGTTGTACGCAGTGGCATAGTACCCGATTATTTCGCCAAATCCGGGCACTTTGCCACCCAGTTCTTCGGCAATTTTAAGCACTTCCCCGAATGCTTTGGCCCGTGCTTCCGGATCGTCCGTATTGATTCCATTGAGCAGTGTAAGAGCCTGTTCAATGCGCTCTTTCCATTCCTCGAGTTTCCCGAGATATTCCCTGAATTCATCAAGGTCCTCAAAGATCCCTTCAGGGAACTCATCCAGTTCTTCCTTGGATTTCCAGAAAAACTCCCATATTTGAGTAAAGAAACCGGGTTCCTGGTCTTGCATAGCCCGGTATTCTTCGAGTATCCGCAGGCAGTCTGTTTGCCGGCGCCTGCGCTCGTACTCGCGTTTGGCTTCAGACAAGCGCCGCAGGTATTCGAGGTGGGCATCCAGGTCGTCCAGTACGTCGTCACCGTCCGACAACCCGGATGATGCGCCCCCGCTGGCTCCGCCAGAGGCTCCTCCAGCCTCATCGGCAGTCTCACCGGCCTCGTTGATCAGACCTCCGATCCGTTCCGCCTCCTCCTCTTTCTCTTCGCGCTCATCCTCCACCTTACCGGATGCCTCATTGGCTTCATCCGTTGATCCTACAGGCGACGGTGGGGTGATCTCGCCAAACTCATCTATGGCATCCCGTATCTGATCGCGCAGGCGTTCCAGCTCTTCCAGAAGACTCTCTGCATCGTCAAGATGGCCCTCGGCCTCCCGCAGGCGACGTTCGAGTTCGGCCAGCCTGCGCTGCAATTCCCGGATCATATCCCGTTGTTCACCTCGCAGATCGGGATGCACCTGTTCGCCCCGCAATTCTTCGATCTTTCGCTTTATTTCTTCGATCATCCGTTCCAATGCGCCAACACTGGAACCTGCAGCCGAAGTACGTCCCCTGAGCTGGTCGATCAGCCGTTCTATCTCGGCCAGGCGGGCCCGAAGGGCTGCTTCCTCTTCGGCAGTCGCATCAGCATGTTCGGCATATTTTCCGTCGAGTTCTCTGAGAGCTTCCCTGAACTCCACGCACTCTGTCATGATGTCGTTGAAGCGCCGGCGTTGCCTGTGGTGTTTGGCCACATCATAGCAGTCGCGCAACGCATCGAGCATGGCATCGATCAGCTGATCAAGCGCCTGGGCGGTATGCTCGTGGTAGGGGACTGCCGCTGCTTTCCCGTGTGCTTCGATGGCATCGGGATCGACAAAGTTGTTCTCAACGTTTCCTCTGCTCAATCGCCCGGCCAACCGGTTCATCCGGCTTATCAGGTCTCTCTGGTTGCGCATAAAGTCCCTTCGCTCGCGCATGGCCTCACTGCGGTCCCTGCGGCTGGGGGCGTATTCGCCGGTTGCTTTGTAGGCAAACGTTTTCGGGGTAGTGGGCGCACCGTACCGGTTCCCCCTGTGGTCGGAGGGAGCCGTTACCCGTCCTGTGCTGCGTCCACCCGAGCCATAGGTATGCAATTGTCCGCAGGCCACGTCGACGATCTGCAGGTGCGTGCTCTGATCGTTGAAATCGTCGATGGCTGCATCCAGTTCCGCTGCCAGGTCCTTAATCTCCTGAAGCTGATCCATTGCCTCATCGGCAT
This sequence comes from Bacteroidales bacterium, assembly GCA_007125585.1. Classification (GTDB taxonomy): domain Bacteria; phylum Bacteroidota; class Bacteroidia; order Bacteroidales; family UBA7960; genus PUPG01. The sequence continues at coordinate 9,281 of SLCY01000068.1, read as the reverse complement.
TGAATACATTGTTTGCCTGCTCCTTGAGCTCATCCTGGTCGCCCGGCTGGCGGATGTTGCCCTTCCAGTCGAGCAACCTGTTGAACAGGTCCTTCAGGCAGTCTTCCATCGCCGCGAATTCGGGCGGCACCGGCACATGCTCTTCGGCACACTTGGTGATACAGCAAAAGTTTTCCAGCATGAAGGCGAACAAATCTTCCCACTGTCCCTCGATACCGCACAGGTTATCCTTTATCTGGTTAAAGAGATCGTTCACAAGGTCCAGTGCATCATCGGCCTCCTGCTGCGCCTGGTCGTGGGCATCCTGCGTGTCGGCAATGTAATCGTCGAGCCGGTCCAAAAGGTCATCATATCGCGACTCTATCTGATCCTTGCGCCTTTGCAGGTCATTGATCTGGCGGTTTATATGCCGGTCAAACCGTCGTTGAATAGAGCTTACCGCGCGATCGTATTTTTGTTGCTTGCCTTCCGTGGTGCAGCAAACAGAGGGATTGGCAACGTAGCGGTTGTAAAAGTCGGTTTCCCAGTCGGTGTTGCAGTTATCCTTAAGGTCGGTGAGCCGGTCGATCTCTCCCTCCAACCCATCCATGGCCTGGTCCTTGAACGCCTCCAAATTATCCTTGAATTCGGCTGCAGCGTCGAGCGTACCTTTCAGCGCATCGGCATCCCATTGTTTGTCCATATAATCGTCGAGCGCATCCAGCAACTGGTCCATCAGGTCTTTCTTGTCCGTGCAGAGGTCCTCCTTGATGGCGTCGATATCGCCCCATATCCTGTTCATCACCGCAATGGTGTCGCAACACGCCTCCAGGGTGGCATCGGTAAAACTGAAATGGAGATCCGGTGAACTGGCAACGACCGATACATCGCCGGGAAACGGGTCTGCGTCCGGCAACCCGGGATCCACTGTCAGTATTTCTTCCATATCGGCGGGAAGCACAATGGCCACCTCATCAAAATCGATGGGCTGTACGATTGCCGCATCAGCCGGTGCAACATGGTATTCCACGGCCTGCAACCGGAATACCTGCGCAGAATATTCACCGTCAGTGAGCGGCTGAGCGAACGAGGGATAGATCAGCATAGGCTGCGACAATCCGGTAAATGCCTCGTAGACACGGTCGCCCTCCGGGTCGTCATCGTCCAGTTTTTTAATAACCAGCGAATAATAATACCCTGTGGGCGGAAGGCCATCAGCAAATGCCGGGTCAAACCACCGGAACAACGGGTTGAGCTGGTTGATCTGTTCGCCGTCGGCCGGACTTGTCCACTCGAGTATCCCGTCTTCAACATATTCGGGATTGTACGAAAACACTTGAATCTCACTGTATCCGTGATTCTCTCCGACGGGAAACCCATCGCCCATAAGGGCCTGCACCTGCCAGGCATATGTTTTCCCCGGCTCCATCGGGGCGGCATCGGCCGGATAGGGATAGGTGCCGGTCATAGCCTGGGGGTCTTCAAACCATGCAGGATTCGATTGCATCGCCTCGTAGGGAAGCTGTCCCTCGAGCACTTCGACCATTCGCACGGAAAACATCACGTCCACAGGCGGGGTGGGCGACGGGGGCAGCCATACGAAGACGGGTGCCGGCTCGAACACCATATCACCGTCCGCCGGAAATACGAGCATGGGTGCTGACGGATGGAATACAGAATGTGCTACGCAGTGGTATCCCACTTCGTCGCCCATTTCGGCATCCATTAATGATATGCAGAGCACATAATCTCCCCCCGGCATGTTGTTGGTTTGTATCACATAGTCTTCGAGCAGGGGATCGGCATACTCCACTTCCACGGGTTCAAAAACCGAGTAGTCAGGTACCGACATACCCGGCGGAAGAGAAAATATCGACGATATCCCGCTGAATACCAGCCCTTTCATATCCTCTTCCACGGTCACCATCATGGTCACATGCAGGGTGTTGGGTGAGGTGTTGTTAAATGAGATGATCTCCATGATGTCTTCCGGGTTTAACGTACCGGGAGGAGGCAGGTTCATCTGTATACTGACGTGTTGCCCGACAGCACCGGTGGGTGTAAGCATCCAGATTATGATTACCAGGTAAAGAAAGAGCGACCTGAAGGGTTTTGCTACAGCAGCAACCGGGGAGTCAACCCTGACTGCTGGTTTTGTTTTGGCATCGTGCATGCAATGATTGCAGGCATGCTGTGCATAGCTGGGGTGTTGATTGCTGATTTTCATATGATTAGATTTTTATTATAATTTCGAAACATCAAAAGTCAAAATGTCTGGCTCTGCTATTGGCTGTTTGCTTTTGGCTATTAGCCGGCCAATGCAGGCAATAAACTTTACCATGTATTGATAAACTGCAGGCGCAACACGTACTGGTCGTATTCTCTTTCGGGGTTCAGCAGGTCGCGGTAGTAGACCGGTTCGGCCAGAAGCTGTACCTTGCCGTATGGCCCAAAATCGTAAGATGTTTCCAGGCGCGCACTCCATCGTTTCCTCTCGCCACCCTGGTTAAAGTGGCGGGCTCCCACGGATACCATCCATTGCTCCGATACATGATAGTTGCCGCGGAACATGACCTGGTAACTTGTGGAGGTAGTTTCTTCATTTTCCAGGAAATAGAGCCCGGCATTTGCTACCAGCTGCAACGGGACAGGAAAGCGCAGCGACTGTTGCAGGGAGATGTTGTTCCCTGTGAGGCTTCGCTCATCCTGGCCATGACGGATGGCAGTTTGCTGGTGCGACCACGACAGTGAGGTGCTGGCGTGGATCTGCTCTTGCAGCAGATAGTTCATCCCTGAGGATAGGGTGATCACCTCTGCCTTGTTTTTGACAGGGTGGGTGTCGTCGTCCATTTCCTGGCGGTGTGGGGAGAACGAGAGGCTAAGCCATGGAAGGTCTGTCGGCCGCAAGGTGGCGGATATGCCCCAAACGGTGGTATGGGTAGTGTTCCTGTGTTGGCTTAATAGGTTGTTATCCATTCTGCGGTAGTGGGGCTGAAGGGTCAGTCTCCGGTTCCACAGGGTCTGGCTTGCGCGTACGGAGAAACTTCGTTGATCCTGGCGCATAAAGGGTGTACCGGGTGAAGAATAACCGGGTTCGATGTGCCGGTATGTTGCCTGCAGTCGTGTTGTGGAAAGGCGCAGTTCAGTGGTAATGGCATAGGCGTACGACAGCGATGTTGACAACCTCACCGGGTGGATCTGGTTGACCCATTCCGGAACAATGCCGCCATCGACAGGGTCGCTTTCGTTATTGGCTGTGTTGATCATCCCTGCCACTTCTCCGCCGATGGAGAGTCTGCGTCCGAAAAGGTTTGTTCCGAGCTCGATACCCGGGATCAGCACTTCGCCTGGTTTGCGGAAGACCCGGGCAGAGTCGGCTTGGATGAACAAGGTGTCGAGGTGGTGTATCAGGGTGTCGGCCGGCCAGTGATAATATTTCCCATCCGGCTCGATGCTTTCGGCATCGTCGCGTGCGTGAAGCAGAGAAAGGAAGAGGAAGGTACGCTCTTTATATCCCACCCCAAAGCGTCCATATAGCATCCGTTGCTCATGCTGCTGCTGGAGATACACTCCGCGTCCCACGGCACGCTTGCTGTTGCCGTACACAAAGGCACCATGAATGCCCCGCGCTTGTACCGACAGATTCACCCCATCCACAGTCACGCCCTGGAGCATCAGGGATGCATATTGCGGCCGGGTACGTCCCGCTTCGAGGGTCTGTATGCCCCGGAGAAATCCAAGCCGACCGGTGGTGTCAATAGTACGTAACAGTGCGCGCGTATCGAGACTTACCGATACGTGATTCATGCGTTGCGCACGACTATCCTGCTGTGTTGATAATACAGATGACACAGACAGGGGCAGATGAAACAGGGTGAGCCGGCCTCTTGCTTGCCAGCTAAGGTATTCAGCTGGCACGGTATGTCCAAAGGGCTGATGACTGGAATAATGACCGGTGAGCGTGCTTTGTCCCGAAAAGGAGAATCCGGGAGAAGCAGTCAGGCGTTGGAATGACCCGTTACACAAACAAACAAGGCACAAGATCAATATCCTGCATGTATGTAAGGTTGTTGTCAAAAGTTACTTTTTGCATTATGTCAGACATTTTATTTGACTATGATAAGGGCATATATGATTCAGCAAATATAAAACATTTATTTAAAAAAGCAAAAAAATACCGAAATATTTATTATATCGCATACAAATATCTTTTGTATTACGATATACAACCTTATATTTTAGAAATAAATAAATAGCAACGACTCAAAAACGCACGCAAGTCTGCACTTATGGGAATCTTTGCGTGTTAGCCTGGGTTAAAGATCAGAAAAGCACATCCGCCGGGGACACCTTCAGTGGTTCAGGCGCAAACGGGTCTGGTGGCATATTCACTTCAACACACCCGATGTGGGTGTTTTTTTTCTGGCCTCTGGTGTTTTTGAAGAAGCCGTATTTATTGGTGATGATTTTTTGGTTTTTTTCAGTGCCGGCAGAGTTGTTATGTTGAGGCGAGTTTCGCAATATTTTTTTTTGCATTGATCGAAATGTTTTCTTAAATTAGTAGGGAAATGTAAAACCCACATATTCTACTCCCGCTACTCTTGATTTTACAGGATAATTAGTACACTTTAATTATCAATTAACCCAAAACATGGTGAAAAGAAAAAACAAATGTTTATTTTTCTCCTTACTGGTTATTATAGTAAGTTTGTTTATCATCGTTGGATGTAGTGATGATGAAACAGACCCCGTTAATCCACCAACTTTAACCACCCTTGCTGTAACGGAAATTACAGAAACTTCTGCAAAAAGCGGTGGTAACGTAACAGATGATGGTGGAAGCGAAATTACAGCCAGAGGTGTTGTATGGAGCACTGATGTGAATCCTTCATTGGATGATCATATTGGCATGACACAAGACGGAACAGGCTCAGGTGTATTTCTAAGCGAAATTACTGATCTATCGTCTGCAACCACATATTATATCCGAGCATATTCCACCAATTCAGCAGGTACATCATATGGAAATGATGTGATGTTTGAAACCATTCAATCTGTCTTTGTGCTTACACTGGATGTTGAACCCCAGGAAGCAGGAAATGCAACAGGTGCAGGCGAATACCCGGAAGGCGAACATGTTAACATTGCTGCCATACCCGGAGAAGGATGGGAATTTGTTAATTGGACAGGTGACACAGACTTTTTAGACAGTCCCAATTCGGAAATTGCCATAGTTACCATGCCCGCTGAAAACATAACCCTGATTGCGAATTTTGTTGAAGAAGATGGTGACAATACAGAGGTGGTAGAAGTTATCAACCCTGCCACCGGCAAAACCTGGATGGACCGCAACCTGGGTGCCAGCCGCGCCGCTACCAGCAGAACAGACGCAGAGGCTTATGGTGATCTGTACCAGTGGGGCAGGGCCGCTGATGGACATCAGAAACGGACATCAAGCACAACTCCCACATTGAGCAGCAGTGATACGCCCGGGCATGGGAGTTTTATTTTGGCACCTGATAGCCCCTGGGATTGGCGCAACCCGCAGAACGACAACTTGTGGCAGGGTGTAACCGGGATAACCAACCCATGTCCACCGGGTTACCGCTTGCCTACAGATGCCGAATGGGAAGATGAACGCGCAAGCTGGATCAGCAATGACCGTGACGGGGCCTTTGCCTCACCGCTAAAGTTGCCCGTTGCGGGCAATCGCAGCCTCAGCGATGGTTCGCTCGGCGCTGTAGGCTCCTACGGCTACTATTGGTCAAGTACGGTTAACATCACCTATTCTCGCCTCCTTAACTTCACCATTAGCACTGCCGGCATGTACAGCTTCCGCCGTGCAGGCGGATTCTCTGTGCGTTGCTTTAAGGATGATTGACACTTTGATTTTTTGCCATTTGTTAAGAATGAAAAAAAAATTCAACGCCTCAACAAATAAATGTGCCATGAAAACCCCATTACTTTTTTTACTATTCAGCGTTCCCTTTCTGCTTCATGCCCAACAAACCATCTCTGCCTCCGGAGGCGATGCCACCGGCAGCGAGGGCTCTGTTAGCTATTCTGTCGGTCAGGTGTTTTACCATACCTATTCGGCAGCCGTTGGTTCAGTTGCCGAAGGCGTGCACCAGCCCTTTGAGATCTTTGTAATCACTTCTGTGGATGAGCTTATCAGCGACAAGATCCACCTAAAGGCTTTTCCCAACCCGGTAATTACTCAGTTAACCCTGTGGACGCAAGAAGGCCATTTTTCTGATCTGTCCTACCGGCTGTTGGACATGCACGGTCACTTGATTCGCAGTGAGCGTATACCGGATGGCGATACAACCGTCAATATGAATTTTCTGCGGCCCGGCACGTATTTTCTGCAAGTGTTTGATCAGGATCGTATGGCTGGTGCATTCAAGATCATCAAGCGATAATCACATTTCCCATAACAACAAAACCACATCAACATGAAACAATCAGTAAACTGCACAAGTGTCATTTGTGTTCTGACCACCCTTCTGTTACTGGCAAACACCTATCTGTTGGCCCAGGCTCCACAACGCATGAGTTACCAGGCGGTGATCAGGGATTCCGGAGGTGAACTGGTAACAAACGGCAATATTGGCATGCAGGTCAGTATTTTGCAAGGCAGCCTTGAAGGAACAGCGGTGTTTGTTGAGCGTCATTTCGCCACAACGAATGACAACGGACTCGTAAGCATTGAAATAGGCGATGGAACACCCGTTATGGGCAGCGTGGAGGAAATTTACTGGGCAGAAGGCCCGTATTTCATTTATACCGAGATAGACTTTCAGGGAGGGGCAAATTATAATCTTGCGCACACCAGCGAGATGTTGAGCGTACCCTATGCACTGCATTCCCAAACTGCTGAAACACTTAGCGAAGAAATCATTGAAACCGACCCTGTGTTTATGGATTCACCAGCTGCAGGTATTCTTGTGGAAGATATTGATAATTGGGATGAAGCCTTCTCCTGGGGAGATCATGATGGTTTATATCGTTTCAATGATTGGACACCTGGCTGGGATGATATGCCTGAGGGCACTCATCCGGGTGATATGCGTTATTGGGATGGCAACAATTGGCTAGCCATAGAACCAGGTGAGCAAGGACAAACACTCACATGGTGTAATGGTGTCCCGGTATGGGGTCCCTGCCCAAATGGTGACCCTGATGGTACCGTTACGGACATTGACGGCAATGTTTATCAAACTGTGATCATCGGCGATCAGGAGTGGATGGTAGAGAACCTTCGTGTTACCAGATACAACAACGGCAATGCCATACCCACGGGTTTGAATGGTGCGGATTGGGGAGACACTACAGAAGGGGCTTATGCCATTCATCCTCATGCCAGCATAGATGGATTAAATTCAGATAATGAAGTAGTTGCGGCTTATGGCAAATTGTATAACTGGTATGCCGTGGATGATGCAAGAGGTCTGTGTCCAGCAGGTTGGAGCGTGCCCGGTAATGCTGATTGGACGCAGTTGATTGATTATGTGGTTGCACAAGGTTTTCCCAATACTGCCCCCACTGTCATTAGTGCCGGCAATGCCTTAAAGTCCTGTCGTCAAATAGGCTCACCTCTGGACGGCGAATGCAATACCAACACACATCCCCGCTGGAACTCACACAGCACACATTATGGGTTTGATGAGTTTGGCTTTTCGGCTCTTCCGGGCGGTGCTCGTTGGTCGCATGGTGGTTTCGGCTATATTGGGCTCGCCGGTTACTGGTGGTCTTCCAGCGAGTACTCACCGTCAAAGGCCTGGCACCAGTACATGCGCAGTCACCTCGGAACTATTTATTCCAACGAACTTACAAAGGTGAATGGGTACAGCGTCCGTTGCGTCCGGGACAATTGACAAATAGACTATTTTGATTTGCCGTTTTTCAGGTGACAGCCAAGCTGGAAAATGTTGGCTTCCACGTTGTTACGCTTCCACAGCTCTTCGATGGGGCGTTTTTCTAACTCTCGTCGCAACTCGGAAGCCCTGATATGTCCTTCATCAAAGTAGCGATGTCCTTTGTCAGTTTTAATGCCCCATTTTTCTTTGACTTTTGTGGATGTGGTGTTGATCTTGCGGGCCATCTCGATTTGGCCTGTGGGTGTCGGTGACCTGTAGTCCTTTTTCGGTGCGCTTAAGATCATAACGCGCTTGATAGCCCTGAAAGCGTTTTTCTATGTTGGCCGACAAAAGATGGGCGATCTCAAAGGCAATCTCTTGGGTGAGTTTGCGCTTGTAACGCTTCCTGCTATAAAAGACACTTTTAACAACATATTAGTTATATTTTGTGATATATTTATTATATTTGCATAACAAGGTTTCATTAACATAACTAATTAACGATAAGGTTATAAAGCAACTATCTTTTTTCATAATTAATGCTGCCAAAAAGCACGATAAGGCTCACCAGGGGTATCCATGGCAATTACCATGTGATTTTTATATCATTAGACGGGGGTAATGGTTTGATTCCTTTGCTGCAATCAAGATCCTGGGCCCGATGGAGTGATGCAGTTAAAAAGTGGTATATCCCTGCAGACAGGTTTGTGCTTAAAGATTTTTTTAGCATTTTCAGGAGAAAGGCTTACATTGACTATTCGAAGTTACGAACCGCAGCAGAAAGTGTTCACATTCAGAGCGTCAGGCCATCATCAGGAGAAAGCAGAAACCTTTTGGCAGACAAAGAATTGCCGTCTAATACACTCAAAAAAATACAGGCTTTCAGGAAGTGGATGTTGCATAAACGATACAGTTCGTCATCAATAAAAAGCTATACAGGTGCGCTCAGAAATTTTTTACTTTTCACGGCACCTAAGCCTTTGGCTGGGTTAAGTAATCAGGATATGGTTAATTATGTAAATGATTATATTATTCCGAACCAATTGAGTTTTACATACCAGAACCAGGCGGTGAATGCTGTGAAATTGTTTTTCAGGGAGGTCATGAAGAGCAGGATAGAGATTGACAAGCTGGAACGTCCGCGTCGTGAGCACAAACTGCCGAATGTGTTGAGCAAGGGGGAGGTCAGGGCGATACTTTCGGCACCTGCAAACATCAAGCATGAGGCCATGTTAAGTTTAGTATATGCATGTGGGCTTCGGCGCAGCGAATTGCTGAATCTCAGGCCAGAGCATGTAGATAGCGAGCGGGGTTTGTTAATCATCAGAAATGCCAAGGGCAGGAAAGACAGGGTGGTATCTGTTTCTGAAAAAATGGTTGTATTGTTACGGGAATATTACAGGCGTTTTAAGCCGCAGGTTTGGTTGTTTGAGGGTCAAAAGG
>SLCY01000001.1 GCA_007125585.1 Bacteroidales bacterium | reverse complement strand
TTTGCCTGGCTGGTGATCAACATCGTAGGAATCGCTTTTGTGCTTCGCTACGTGACGCGCATCCGGAAAAACCCCCGGCGCTCCATCATGTACGAAGAAGACAGCTACTGGCGGGCCAGGGAGGGCTCTGACATCAACAACATCACCTATTATACCCCCAAGATTGCATGGATGGTGTACGGCCTGATATTGCTCATCCTGACCATCTTTTCCTTTTTGCACCCCACCTCTACACTCACCATCGGCGCTTCATCCTTTAACCTTACAGTGTTGCCGGTGGCCACCGTGGTGTTTGCCGTCGCCGGCATCTTTACCCTCAGGAAATCGGTGCACTTCTTTGTGCTCCTGCTGCTGGCCTACACCATCCTATTCCTTATCGTCGGGGTGATGGGATACAACTGGTACGTGATGGAGATCGCCACCCTGTTCCTGGGGATGGGCATTGCTGCCGGCATGGCGGTGAACAAACATGCCAACGACATTGCCAACTCATTCCTCGACGGAGTGAAAGACATCATGTCGGCCGCCATCATCGTCGGCCTGGCAGGGGGCATCATCGTGGTGCTTGAAGATGGCGGCGTGATCGACAGCATCTTGTACGGCCTGTCACGCTCTTTGGGTCAGTTTGGGAATGTGGCATCGGTGGGGGTGATGTACGTCATCCAGACCATCGTAAACATCGTTATACCAAGTGGTTCTGCCAAGGCAGCCATCACCATGCCCATCATGGCGCCATTCAGCGACCTGATTGGGATTTCCCGCCAGGCCACCGTCATGGCCTTTCAGTTCGGCGACGGCTTCACCAACATGATCACCCCAACCTCAGGGGTGTTGATCGCCGTGCTGGGCGTTGCACGCATCCCGTTCCACAAATGGGTTCGCTGGGTGACACCCTTGATCATCATCCTGATACTGCTTGGCTTTTTGTTGCTGATACCAACAGTTACAATGGACCTGAGCGGGTTTTGATGATGTGTATATTTGCAAATGCGTCAATGCAGTGTGAAGAAATGCAGATGGCCAGTTCAATGTATAAAGGCATATATGTATATAAAACCCAGGCAGATGCTTAAACAACAAATAACCCTGGTGATTGCGGTTTTACTGGTTTCGGCTGGTCTGGGCGCGCAGACGTTCTACCATACCGGCAGTGAGGAGCCTGTTACGACAAACCACCTCCCCGGGCTGGTCCTGGCCGGCGGAAGGACCGACAACGATGATGCCATGCGCTGGATGCTGGAACGTGCCGGCGGGGGAGACGTGGTGGTGCTGCGGGCAAGCGGATCGGATGGCTACAACAACTATTTTTACACTGCCCTTGGCGCGGAGATCAACTCGGTGACCTCCATCGTGATCACCTCATCAGAGCAGGCCGACAATGAAGCCGTTCTGGAGGCCCTTTCCAATGCAGAGGTGGTGTTCATTGCCGGTGGGAACCAGTGGAATTATGTAAACCACTGGCGGGGAACCCAGATGCTGGAGTTGCTCAACGAGCTGATCAATGAAAAACAGGTCACCATCGGGGGAACCAGTGCCGGCATGGCGGTGTTGGGGGAAGTGGTGTATTCAGCACAAAATGGCACGGTATGGTCGTCGGAGGCGCTGGGGGACCCTTATCATGTTCGGCTTACCCTGGAAAAGGACTTTCTGGACATACCCTTTATGGAAAGTACGGTGACCGACAGCCATTACAACCGCATCCAGGGCGATGAGATGGACCGGCATGGCCGGCATGTGGCCTTCATGGCGCGGATGGTCACCGACTGGGACATGCCTGCGCGGGGTGTTGCCGCCAACGAATATACAGCCGTTGCTGTTGACGGGGAGGGAGTTGCACGGGTGTTCGGAGATCCGGAGTTCGACGATCATGCCTACTTTCTGAAGATGTACGGGGGTCCCCCCGAAGTGTGCGATCCCGGAACGCCTCTTACATGGGACCGTGACGGAAAGGCGCTGAGGGTATACCGGATCAAAGGCGATACCGAAGGCAGCGGGTGGTTCAGCCTGGAAAACTGGTGGGAAGGAGAAGGCGGGGAATGGCAGCATTGGCATGTGACAGAAGGTGAACTTGAAAAAAGCGATGCAGACTATACCGGCATTGAGGGCTCACAACAGGCTTGGCCCGGCGTGGTATTGTATCCCAATCCGGCATCAGGCCACCTGACAATAACGTTGGGCACGCAAAACCAGCCGTTCATGCAAAGCGCCGCCCTCACCGTCACCATTCGTTCCGCCACTGGTAAGATGCTGAAACAAAGAGTTTTCGGGCCCTCCCTGCAACAGGAGGTCACCCTGGATGTTGAGGGGTGGCGCCCCGGGCTGTACCTCCTTGAGATGTGTGACGGCATCCGTAAAACCACCAGGACCTGGATAAAACATTGAACAATACATCGCGCCTCGATCATTAGGCTGCTTATCGTCCCTCCCGGTGCCGGATCCAACAGGGTGACACACCCTGGGATGTCATCCGCTACCGATGCCGGCCGGCAAAGCCCAGGCCTAAAACATGGCCTCCAGCGGTACTGCCGCGCTGCAGCGTGAAAGACCCATTGCATAGATCGCCGGACTGACCAAAAATTGCTTATCTTTGCACCACAAATACGGCTCCGTAGTTCAATTGGATAGAATAGCAGATTCCGGTTCTGTCGGTTGGGGGTTCGAGTCCCCCCGGAGTCACAAAACCCTCCTTGTACGGGAGGGTTTTTTTGTGCGCAAAAACGTGCAAAGTGTACAAAAATAAGCCTATTGGTATTGTAAATTAGAAAATAATGTTGTACGTTTGTGTACAAAAATACTCGATATTTTTCTCCCATATTTCTACCCAGTGCATGTTATTTAAAAACGGGTAGAAAAAACGGAAACAAATGGCCACAGTAATACCGGTATTTAACAGAAAGAGGCGACTGAACAAACAAGGCAGGGGTCTTATTGAGATATATTTCTATGCTGATGGAGTCAAGCGTTATTTTGGCACAGGTGTAGCTGTTTCTCCCAATGAATGGAATGATAAAAAGTGGATCATCAATAACCCCAATGCTGTAAAATTGAACGGCATCCTTACAAAGATGATAAGGGATCTTGAGGACAACTATGTAAGCATTATCACCACCCGGGGCAGTTTTGATGAGAAGGATTTGCGCAATTACTCCTTTGAGGGCAACAAGGATTCTTTTATTGAATGGTTAGGCGCAGAAATCCGGACAGATAAAAGCGTAGCTGAATCTACAATAAAACATCGGCTGAAGTTATTTGAAAAACTAGTAGACGCTCTTGGCGATGTATCTTTTGCCAGGGTAAATTATGAAATGATAGACATATTCAACAAATCCCTTGTTGATGAGGGCTTGCACCTTTCTACAATAAGGAAGTACCATAATTCACTTCGCAAGTTTTGCGGGATAGCTGTGCAAAAGGGGAAGATTAAGGAAAGCCCTTACAAGCACTATAAAGTCAAAAGGCCACCTCAGGTGATTAGAAAATGTTTATGGTACGATGACCTGGATAAATTGTGGGACCTTGAATATCCACACGACAGCTGTTATGAGCTTGCAAGGTTAAAGTTTTTGTTTTCATGTTATACCGGTCTGCGGATATCTGATAATACTGCACTTACCTGGGACAACATTCGCAACAATAAAATATTTATAGGGATGAAAAAAACCCAACAAGATGTTGTTGTCCCCATAGATGCCCTGGGTGAACGTGCGGGTATCATGCTGGGAAAAGCCAGGAAGATATATAATGGACCCCACGTCTTTAAACCTGTATCGGGACAGGAGGTCAATCGTTATCTCAAGACAATTGGCATAGATGCACAACTACCCATAACTCTTAATTTTCATATGAGCCGTCACACTTTTTGCACACTTGTAGCGGACCAAACCGGGTCACTCTTCAAGGTTATGGAGTATTCGGGTATCAGGCGGACCGATACGGCAATGATCTATGTTAATTTGGCAAGGTTGTTTAATCATTAATTCATGAAAACAGACCATGGTGCGTGGCGGCATCTTCCTACGCCTATCGTCGGAGGGGCTGCCTTTTTAGCTTGCGTGGGGCTAAGGCCTTACGATAACGAGATGCTGGTTGTATCTGCGACAGTAGCAAGAGCACTTGAGCAGCGCGCACGTAGCGGCGAAGCGATTATACGTGATCTAATTGCTAATGATGCCGTTCCTTCGGATGAGGATCATCCAGCAAGAAAGCATCTAAGAGCTGCGGAAGCTATGGACGTGTAGTATGCGACCGCGGCATCCTTTTAAAGTGGGTACACCGTCAAAGCCACATCACGATTTTGACTTTGACGGTGTTACCCTACAATGGCAGG
>SLCY01000079.1 GCA_007125585.1 Bacteroidales bacterium | reverse complement strand
CGGCCAGGGAAAGAAAGGTAACCATATCATGGCGCCAAAATGATTCCAGCGACGCAGAATCGTCAATCATTATTGATATCCCTAAAAGTCAAGCAGAACAAGTTGCAAAAACACCTCAAGCGCCTGCCCAAAAAGAATACCATATAATTATTGGGAGCTTCACGCAGCAGCAAGAAGCCCGCAATCAAGCAAGACAGATGCGTGACCAGTATCCGTCAAACATTAGGGTCCTGCCAGAAGAGGAGTTGGGGCAATACCGTATAAGCTACGCAGTATACCCTAACATGGAAGATGCCGTAGCGGCTTTGGAAAGCATCAGGAGAAACATCAGGACCGATGCGTGGATACTTGTAGCAGAATAAGGAAATAATCATTGCAACTACTCGCTGCCCATCACAGAGGTCACTTCTATGTTTTCAGTAATTGGCGTCCTCAATAAACATTTTATGTGTTCAGAAATTTTTCTGGCGCAACGCTCTCTTGCCTTGTACCTCGCACCAGAAGAAATGATGCAATAATGGCAACGGACGCCATGTATTGCTATTCTCCGTATATCATCAGATCAGGATAAAAGGCCCCCCAGGCAAACCAATATCCCATATAAGAGGTGGTAGGCTCCAGTCGCTGTTCTTTTCTTGGGCCGGATAATGCTACGCCAAACACATCCCAGGTGTTCCCTTCATTGTCAATCATGATTTCGTGTTTTTGGCTTTCAGCAGGAACAGAATTAAAATTAAGGACTGTACCATCGGGCATCACACGCTTAAAAGATACAATAAAGTTATCATCTCTGCTCCCGGCAATGACAATAGGCTCACCCAAAAATTCGTCTTCCACAATGGTTAATCCCCCGGCAAATGTTTCCTGTCTGTAGGCTTTGGCAATTCCTTCCCTGATAATACCATGAACCCTTTCTTTGGCATCAAGTCGTTCATCAACCGGAGTGAAAGGAAAAAGAAAAAAGGTGTGGTTTTCGCGATAGTCACTGTACGGGAAAAAACCATAATTTCTGTTATATCCCGTTTCGGTCGAAAGGACCTTTGTGTCCGGGTACATTAGTTGCCATGTGCCCCAGGTGGTTTCTACCAGCTGAAAAGCTTGCGCTTCTGTTTCGCGCAGTTCGCCATGAACGGCCTTGAGCAACATCTGCGACCAATAACTATCCGTTTCCCTGTCGTAAAGGATCAGGTTTGAGTTGTATAGCAATCCGGATACACCAAACGTTGTTTTTACACCATTGATTCTGCGATCCCAGCCAATGCCGGTGCCTGTAAGTGGACAATAATTAACCGAAAAAGCAAAATCGTTCACTTTATCGTTGACAATTTCATACCAATCTAATATGGGATGCGGGTAAGCCCTGATATCCGAACCATCTTTATAGCCTAACACCAGGTCACCATCGGAAAGAAAACTTGCTTCATCTGCCGCGATGAAAATTGGTTCTGTAAGTGCCGGTATTCCATCTTTTCCCGGGCCACCCTCAATAACTTCGTTCTCCGGAATATCCCATTCAGCATTGTTTTCTGTACCATTGTTTATTGATAGGTCATCACTGCTACATGATACAGATATGGAAGCAGTAAAAAATAAAAATATTAAAAAGGATGCTTTCATAACTCCATAATTTTTGTTTGTTTTGTTCTATTGGTCGGAAAAAAATGATTTCCTGACATGTTTTGCATGGTTTTGTATAAACATTCATCGACCTTGCCTTTGACAAACAGTGCATTTGTTGGCATGAACAAGAAATCTTCTTGTTGGTGTTTAATTCTCTTTCAAAAAAGTTACTTTTGTAACTATTACAATGTCAACAAATAAAGCGATATGACCAGAATACAAACAATAGGATACGGGGAAGCCGAAGGAAGGCTGAAAGAAATATACGATGGCTTGATAGGGCAACGCGGAAAGCTGGCTGCGGTTCACACCATCCAGAGCTTGCGCCCGGAGAGCATCAGGCATCACATGGACATGTACATGGGGATTATGTTCAGCCCCTCGGAGCTTAGCCGGGCTGAACGGGAAATGATGGCCGTGGTGGTTTCAGGGGCAAATGGTTGCTCTTACTGCCAACGGCACCATGCTGAAGCGCTGAACCATTACTGGAAAGACGAAGATAAAACCAACCGGCTGATGCAGGATGCTGCGCCCGGTTTCCTCTCGGCAAGAGAACATGCTTTATGCCAATATGCCAGGCTGTTGACCCTTGAACCCCATGCACATGAAGCGAATGATCATACACGTGCACTCAAAGGAGTGGGACTGGAAGATGCCGGAATCCTGGATGCCACACTGGTCGTGGCTTATTTTAATTTTGTAAACCGCATTGTGCTATCTCTGGGCGTTGAACTCGAAGATGACGATGGAAAAGGATACGCATATTAAACTGTACGGCATGTCTAACTTCCATCCGAGAACACGATCCAAAAACGAAAACACTAAACCGCATACACTGAAACAGAATTAAAACCATGAATCTCCTTCCTGCTGTGAGCTCTGCAACGCTTATGGATGGTATCCGTAAAGGGGAACCCTGTATATTAGATGTGCGTCCGGTGGACGCTTATAACGGATGGAGGCTCGGTGGAGAAGTACGCGGCGGACATATTCCCGGAGCCAGGTCTTTGCCTGCAATATGGGCTAAATATATCGACTGGATAGAGATTGTGCGCAACAAACAGATCTGGCCGGATCAACACATTGTGTTGTATGGATATGACATGAACCAAACCGATGAGGTTGCTGCCCGGTTCAAAAAAGCCGGCTATGACAATCTTTCGGTCTATGGTAAATTTAAGGATGAATGGGTGATGAATGAAGATATGCCGCTGGAACGAATGCCTCGCTATCAACATCTTGTTTATCCGCAATGGGTGCATGAGGCCGCAGACGGAAAGATACCACCAGAACATCCGGGTGGTAAAACGGTGATCTGTCATGCCCACTACCGCAACCGCGACGCCTATCTTTCCGGCCACATCCCCGGTGCCATTGACATCGACACCAATGCCCTGGAGTCGACAGGGACATGGAACAGGCGATCAGCCGGAGAATTGAAGAAGACCCTCGAAAACCATGGGATCACCAGCGATACAACCGTCATCC
The DNA here is from genome assembly GCA_007125585.1 of Bacteroidales bacterium. Classification (GTDB taxonomy): domain Bacteria; phylum Bacteroidota; class Bacteroidia; order Bacteroidales; family UBA7960; genus PUPG01. The sequence goes on along the minus strand of SLCY01000079.1, from coordinate 11,975 downwards.
TCTATGGGAAATACATGGATCCTGACAATGACGACGAATTTCCGGGAAGTGCCGCCGGCGATATCGGTGCAATACGGTGCGCCTTTATCATGCTCTATGCCGGGGTTAAAGATGTCAGGGTGTTGAACGGCGGCTTTCATGCATGGGAACGAGCGGGTTTTGAGATACACACGGATGACATCCCCAAAGCGCCAGTCACAGATTTTGGCGTCGACATACCGGCACAGCCGCATCTGGCCATTGACCTTGAAGAAGCTAAAGCCATGCTTGCCTCCGACGGCGCTGAATTGGTTTGTGTAAGAAGTCTGCCCGAATACCTGGGGGAAGTCAGCGGGTATAATTACATTGAGGCCAGGGGCCGAATTCCTGGTGCTGTTTTTGTTGACTGCGGCACTGACGCCTACCATATGGAAAACTACAGAAACCTGGACTACACAACCCGGGAGTACCCGGAAATAGAAACAATTTGGCGACAGGCGGGACTTGCTCCCGAAAAACACCTGGCTTTTTATTGCGGCACAGGCTGGCGGGGCAGTGAAGCATGGTTTAACGCGTGGCTGCTGGGCTGGCCCCGGATCTCTGTCTTTGACGGGGGATGGTTCGAATGGAGCAACGACCCTGCAAACCCATACGAGACAGGCGTGCCAGAAAAGTAATTTTTTCCTCGAAAGCCCCATAGCCTCCATGAATACACCCTTGTCAAATAGGCCAATAAAACCTTCATATGACAAAATCCGAAACACAAATTGAATCACAAAATAATTTTTTACTTGACAACCATCTTCCTGAAATCGGTTTAGAAGCCATGAGAGATGAGGTCATGAGAAGCTTGACAGATAAGCCACGCAGGATTCCAAGCAAGTACTTCTACAATAAGGAAGGCTCTGTTTTGTTTGAAGAGATCACAAACCTTCCGGAGTATTATCTCTCAAGAACCGAAAAAGCCATTTTGTCCTCTCTATGGAATAAACTGGCTATTGATGCACATAATCTTCATATCATTGAATTGGGTAGTGGAGATTGCTCCAAAATTGAACTGTTGCTTAGAACGCTTCCGAAGAGTACCCTTGATACAATCACCTACCACCCTGTTGACTTCAGCAGCAATGCGCTGAAAGATTCGGCAAACAATTTGATGCAACAGTTTCCGGACCTCTGTATACATGGAATTGTAGCAGACTTCTTTCACCAAATTCACTTGCTCCCCTCTGAGAGACCCAGGCTAGTTTGCTTTTTTGGCAGTACCATCGGCAATTTCAACAAAAATGAAATCAATGCTTTTATGAATGAACTCGGGAATGCGATGGAAACCGGTGACCACCTGCTGCTCGGATTGGATATGATCAAAGATTTGGATGTGCTCGAAAAAGCGTACAATGACAACAAAGGGGTTACTGCCCGCTTCAATAAAAACATTCTATCGGTTGCCAACGAATTGCTGGAAGCTGATTTTGAGCCCCATCTCTTCGATCATCGGGCTTTTTACAACAAAGAGCACCACCGGATTGAAATGCACCTGGTTGCCCGTGAAAATATGATCGTCACCTGTGGTTTCAATGATTCAACAATTGAATTAAAAGCAGGAGAGATCATTCATACCGAAAACTCACATAAGTTTGATCGCGACCATATCCAATACATGGGCAAGACAGCGGGGTTAACCATAAGGCAAGTTTTTACTGATCCTCAACAGTGGTTTAGTCTGGTGCTTTATGCGAAATAGCCAGTAACCAAAGAGACCTACGTTCATGGTATGAAAGTGTAAGGAACTTCACACACGAGCGACCATCCCTTCGGACATGGACGGGTTCGCAGTGCCGCTACGGACCACGACCTTACAATAAAGAACAGGGCTATACTGTCGGACGGGAAGCAACGCATTCTGAACTTTCACGAGATCCTCAAAGAGCTATCGCAAAACCCATCATGTCATGGCGACGGAACGCTATACGGTGCCTATTGCAGAATCAACGTCAATAAAGCTTCGGACCGTGCAAATGCAATGCAGGAATCCAGTCCTTTGCCTTATGGCCCTTTCATCTGGAACGGTACCAATTGTTCGCGATTTGTGCGCACGGTGATCCTGGCCGGGAAGCCATCCCTGAAGAACTATTTTCGTCTGGGTTTTTTAAATCCAGTGTCGCCGACACCTCGGGGAAATACAAACAACCTGGGACATCCCATTAGCGTGTCACCTCAAAACAATACAAAAGAATCCCACACCTCTGGTAACCCAGCTAAGTACGTTTTCAGAAACAAAAATGAACTGCAACGTTGCCTGCCAGCGCCTGAAACCGTTCCGCCGGGCTTGCCCAAACCCATTCACTGGCTTAGCGGTGAAGGTGCGGGCTCATGGTTCCATATAAAACCATTGAGCACAAACCGTGCTAAGGTTACCAGGTATGCACCGGGAGGCGAGCTGGAGTGCCAATCCATTTTACTGAACACGACCCCGATAATATTTCAGCCGGAAAAACCTTTCCGGCTAATGCATCTAAGCCATTGCAAGCAGTTACATCTATCTCAGGATGACAAACAGATCCTTTTTACCAAATGATGAAACGCAATAAGTCATGCCAATGCATTGTCAGACAGGAGGATCCCCGCTGTGTTTTTTGTTAGCCCGGATGGTGAGAAGGTTCAATCATTCGATGGTTTTAAGAATCCACACAGATGTATGTCTGAAGCTGTTGGCTTATTGGAGTCAATGGGCAACCAACACATGTCATACATATTTATAAGGCGAGGTTCTCCTTCATCTTTTCAATAATGCGCATGAATTGATGATACTCTTCAACGGATATGTTACGGGAGGCCTTACTAATGGTTTCTTCTGCCAGTGGTTTGACTTTTTCAAATAAGTCCGTACCTGCTGAGGTTAATTGTACCACATTGTAGCGGCGGTCAGCCTGTCTGATTGAGCGCCTCACAAGATTTCTGCGTTCCATCTTATCGATCAGGCGTTTCACAAATACCTTTCCCACTCCAAGAAAAAGGGCAATCTCTTGCTGACTGGCCTGGTGTTTTGAAGATAGAAAAGATAAGGTGCTCCATTCCGGGATCCCGATATCATATCCTTTCTTTTTTATATTGGAAAGCAAGGCATTGCCATAAGCTTTTGACAGTTCCTGGGTCAACCTGCCTGGAGAGTCTTCAAAACGATACGTCATTTTACTGCTTGTGAAGTTTGTGAAACATACCTGGCTGAGCCATCATTGGCAGAGCAGGGGTTGAACAAAAATACAAAACAAGCTGCAATATGTCTGCCTGCAGTTTCTAAAGGTGTGTTTCATAAGATTTTTCTGTCTTGATGTATCCATGTTTTTGTGGCTTTTGACAAGCATTCTCAGGCGGGGATTGGCAGCAAAAAACTCCCTGTGCACATTTAAAAACCGCCAGAAGAGTGCATCCCAGGTTTTCTGCCATTCTCCTTTTAAACCTTTAAACCCATCAACCTTTAAACCTCTTTTAAATTATGACATTCTGACAAAATATAAAAAAATAACATGTACATTTGGGCAGTCTCATCCTTAAATCATTGCAAAGTGCATATAAAGCAGATTTTTGAAAACAACCGGGCGTGGGTAAAAAGCAAATTACAAAAAGACCCGGGGTATTTTAAAAAGTTATCCGATGGGCAGCATCCAAAAATTCTGTATATTGGATGTTCCGACAGCCGGGTATCGGCCGAGGAGTTGATGGGCGCAGCACCCGGTGAGGTGTTTGTGCATCGGAATATTGCCAATATGGTGCCCAATACCGATCTGAATGTGATGTCGGTGATCAATTATGCCGTACGGTATTTGAAAGTGCAACACGTGGTTGTATGCGGCCATTATTTTTGCGGGGGTGTAAAAGCGGCCATGCAGCAGACCGACATGGGACTGCTGAACCCGTGGCTTCGCAACATCAGGGATGTGTACAGGCTGCACCTGGATGAACTGAATGCGATACCCGGCGAAGAAGATCGGTACAAGCGCCTGGTGGAACTAAATGTACAGGAACAGTGCGTAAACATCATTAAAACAGCGGTGATCCAGAAAGCATACAAGGAGCGCAACGTGCGTGTTCACGGATGGGTTTTCGATATCCGGACCGGTGTGCTGCGTGACCTGCATATCGATTTTGACCGCATACTGCAACACATCATGCAGATTTACCGCTAACTCGCCTTTAGGTTACCTGTCATCACTTAAAAACCTAAAAACCTTGATACATCCATAAATGGCATGATACAAGATATAACGTAAATTTAAACAGATGAAGCAAGAATTCTACCGTCAGATCATCCAGCATGCACCCTTCGGTTATGCCCACCACGAGATCATCCTTGACAGGGGAGGCAAACCCTGCGATTACCGATTTATTGAAGTGAATGCGGCTTTTGAAAGACTCACCGGTCTCAAAAAGGAAAACCTGGCCGGACGAACGGTTCGGGAAGCAATTCCTGGAATTGAAAAAGGCGCATTCGACTGGATCGGGTGTTACGGCAAAATTGCTCTTGAAGGCGGCGAAGAAAAATTTCAACAATACAGTGAGCCATTGGACAAGTGGTTTTGGGTGCATGTGTATTCTCCGGAGAAGATGTTCTTTACTACAATTTTTACTGACATCCCTGAACCCATACAGACAAAGGACGCCTTAATAAAAAGTGAGGAGCTCAACCGAAGGTTGCTGGCTACCATCCCTGATATTGTAATAAAGACCAACCTTGATGGAATGATCACTTTTGTTAATGACTCCGGTCTTGAAAATTATCCCTTCATTACAACTCAGAAATTGCTTGGCCGGAATATCTTTTCTTTCTTTACCGGGGATGACCTCCAACGTGTTAAGGCTAACGCCAGGCTTATGTTTGAAAAACCGCTTGGCATAATGGAATACACATTGCATATTGATGATAATCATTGCATTGATTGCGAGGTGAATGGAGATGTTTTGAAGGGCCCAGACAATAATCCCGAAGGAATGGTTTTTGTTATCAGAGACATTACCGAGCGCAAGCGGTCGGAGAAAGCATTGAAAGAAAGTGAGTCCCGAAACCGTGCTTTGCTTGAGGCCATTCCGGATATAATGTTCGTTATTGGTAAAGATGGTTTTTTTATTGATTACCATGCTGGCAACCCGGATGATCTTTTTCAACCTCCTGAAGAGTTTCTCAATAAACATGTATCCGAGGTGCTGTCGCCCGAATTGGCAACTTTAACACTTGAAAGGATAGAGAAGGTTTTTCAGACCGGCAAACCGCAGGTATATGAGTATCGAGTTGAAGTAAAAGGGGAAATCAGGCATTTCGAATCCAGAATTGTTTACAGTGCCAAGGATAGCGTTCTGTCTATCATCCGCGACATCACCGAGCGCAAACAGATTAGAGAAGCCTTGCAGTTAAGCGAAAAAGAATACCATGAGATGTCAACCCTCTTTCGCCTGATGGCTGACAATATGCCGGATATGCTGTGGGCGAAAAATCTGAACAGGGAATATATCTTCGCCAACAAAGCCATTTGTGATAACCTGCTCAATGCTGCAGATACAGAAGAACCGTTGGGGAAAACAGACATGTTTTTTGCCTCACGCGAGCGGGATGCCTACCCCGAAAACCCTGAATGGCACACCTTTGGAGAAATATGCAGGGATTCCGACACCATCACCCTGCAGGAGATGAAACCCATGCAATTTGATGAGTTTGGCAATGTGAAAGGCAAGTTTCTGTTCCTGGATGTTCGAAAAGCACCGTTTTACAATGACCAGGGTCAACTCATCGGGGTCGTTGGTTCAGCCAGGGATGTAACTGCCGCAAAAGAAGCTGAGAGTCAGCTGCGCCAACTCTCCCAGGCCGTCGAGCAAAGCCCTGCCACTGTGGTCATCACGAAGCCGGATGGGAAAATAGAATATGTAAACCAAAAATTTACTGAAGTAACTGGTTACACCTTCGAAGAAGCCAAAGGGCAAAACCCAAACATATTGAAATCGGGTAAACAACCGGCAGAAACATACAGGGAACTTTGGGAAACCATTATCGCAGGGAAGGAATGGAAAGGCGAATTCTATAACAAAAAGAAAAACGGAAAACTGTTCTGGGAATCAGCCTTCATTTCTCCGATAAAAAATGAGAATGGAGAAATAACGCACTTTCTTGCGGTTAAAGAAGATATCACCGAGTATAAAAAGATTCATGACAATATTAAGATCACAAAAGATACTTATCAGAACATATTTAATGCAATTTCGGAGGCGATCTACATAATTGATGAAAGTGGGACCTTTATTGATGTTAACCTGGGCGCTGAAAAGATGTACGGTTACACCAGGGAAGAATTAATCGGAAAGAGTCCTGCCACCGTCTCGGCACCGGGGCTAAATGATCTTGAGGCAGTAGAACAAACTCACCGGGAAGTATCAGAAACTGGTATCCCAGAAGATTTTGAGTTTTGGGGAGTTAGAAAAAATAGAGAAGTCTTCCCAAAAGAAGTGATCATCAATAAAGGCAGATATTTTGGTAAAGACTGCATTATTGCAACCGCCCGGGAAATTACCGAGCGGAAAAGAGCGGAGACTACACAGAAGGTTCAGTACAATATTGCACGGTCTATCCATACTGCAAAAAATACCGAAGACTTACTAGAGATCGTCAGGCAGGAGTTGGGACAGCTTTTTGACACCACAAACTTTTTTGTGGCAATGTACAACCCGGAAACTGAAAAGTTAAAGCAGTTGATTTTCAGGGATGAGATGGACAGCTATGAAGAATGGCCTGCAAGCCGGTCCATCTCAGGCCAGGTCGTTAAAACAAGCAAAACCATATTCCTGAGAGGGGATGAGATAAATGCGTTCATCAGGCAGCATAACATCGAGGTGCTGGGTACGGATTCGGCATGTTGGCTTGGTGTTCCTATCCTTATCCGGAACAGGGTGGCAGGTGTGATGGTAATACAAAACTATACCGACCCGAATGCCTATAATGATTCGGACGTGGTGCTGTTTGAAATGATTGCCCACGAGACCGGCACCTACATCGAAAAACAGAAAATGATCGAAGACCTTGTAATAGCCAAGGAAAGGGCAGAAGAGAGCGATCAGCTGAAAACGGCCTTTTTGCAGAACCTGTCTCATGAGATCCGCACCCCGCTCAACGGGATCATCGGTTTCGCTGATCTGATCAATGATCCTGACATTACCGCTGAAGACAGAAGGTCGTTTACAAGTGTCATTATCGAAAGAGGGTGGCAACTCACTTCCATCATCAACGATATACTCACCATTTCGGCATTGGAAACAAAACAAGAGCAGTTAAAAATAGAGCAGGTCGATATCAATCAATTGATCAGCGAGCAACTGACAATCTTTGCCCGGCAAGCCGATAGAAAAGGCATTCAGCTTATTTCAAAGCACCAGCTTGCCAAAGAGCACACCGAGGTCTATGTTGACAAAACAAAAATCGTCCAGATACTGAATAATCTGCTTAACAATGCAATCATATTCACAAAAACCGGCGAGATCGAATTGGGCTGTCAGGTAAAGGGGGAACTCCTGGAGTTCTTTGTCAGGGATACCGGCATCGGTATTGATAAAAACAAGCTGGATTTTATTTTTGAACGTTTTGTACAGGCAGATGACCTGATCAGGCAGGATTACGGTGGTATAGGACTGGGACTGTCTATATGCAAGGATTTTTTGGAATTGATGGAGGGTGAGATATGGGTTGAATCGGAACCCGGCAAGGGCTCAACTTTCTTTTTCACCATCCCTTATCATCCTGTCAAGGACATAAAAAAAGGGAAAGATGACACCCGCGAAGCCGTTGCACGCGACAAAATCATAAGGGTTCTTGTTGCCGAAGACGAAGAGATGAACTTCAGGTATATCGAAACATTGTTGCACCTATTTAACTTCCAGGTTATCCATGCAAGGAATGGCCAGGAAGCGGTTGATCTTTGCAAAAACGAAACGGTTGATGTGGTTTTGATGGATATTAAAATGCCTGTAATGAATGGATATACTGCTGCTGTGCGAATCAGGGAGTTTAAACCAAAACAGACCATCATTGCCCAAAGCGCCTATGCAAGTCCATCGGAAATAAAGAAATACGGCGATGTGTTTGACGATTACCTAACCAAACCATTTTCAAAGGAAAAACTGATAAATGCCTTCAGTAAGTTTGTTAACATCAGTAAGTAGGTGTATGGAGACATTTTATGATAAAAAAATCTTTTAGACCAGGACAGAAGACAGGGGTAAGCATTTGGTTGTTATTGGCGTGCAAAGTCTTGTCGGTTCAGAAATAATTGATGGTGATAAAAAATTCCAACCATCAAAATTTTTTACAGAATGGCCGGGATGTCAGTTATCAGAAAGCGCTAGCAGTTATCGTGGACGCCAATCCGAAAAACAAGATCTTTCTTCGGAGATCCGATCATGTCAATTTGAACAGATGAACCATTGAGCAGGGATTGCAACCAGGTTGTAAACCCAGGTCAACCCCTTTTCTGTATGGGAGACGTCCCCTGGCTGGGATCCTTTTTGAGACGTGCGGGTAAAAAATCGTCCGGGTAGTTGGTCACATATTTACCTCCAAATAAACGATTATGGATTTGGGTATTTTTATATACATCCCAGTCAAACTTGCCTTTGCGCCTGAAGTAGAGAGTGATAACTGAGGAGGACATCACAATGAAGGTGGAATACAGGATGGCAAGCCACAGCATCTGGCTTTGCACCGGCTCATTGAAACTCAATAATATGATAGCAAACGAAACCGGGCCATTCTGAATTCCCGTTTCGAGCGAAATGGCTCGCTGAAACAAAGGAAACATCCCTAATAACCTTGAAAACCAGTAGCCAAAAAAGAAACCGGCCATACCGATCCCGATGGTGGCGATATATACCTGGATGGGTGTCTGGAGGAATAATCCTCCATGGCGGACAAAAGCGGTAAGGATCAGGTAAAGGATCACCATGATGGCCACAAACCCTGCGGTATCCTCGGCGGTTTTGGCCCAGCCTGGTGACTTTTTTCTCAGGATCATGCCCATCACCACAGGCACCAAGACCAAAACAAGGGAACTGATGATATTGCCCGTTGGGATGACAAAGTCTGTCTCGGCACCTGCAGCCCGCATGGTCTCAGATATCTGGGTCGTAAATCGCACAGTATAAAGATTCAGCAAAATGGGCATCATGAACAGGGCAACCACCGTTGAAGCTGTTGTCATGGAAATGCTGAGGGCAACGGAACCCCTTGAAAAATAGGCGAACATATTGGAGGTCGTGCCACCGGGAAGACAGCCAATGAGGATGATGGCAATGGCAAAAGCCGGATGCAGACCAAGAACAATGGCCAATCCGAGTGCTATCAGGGGCATCAACCCGAACTGCGACAGAAAACCTATCAAAACACCCCTGGGACTGCGTGCAACAGCTTTAAAATCGTTTATGGTTAGGCTGGATCCCATACCAAGCATGATTAAGAAGATCATAATGGCAAGCAGGGCCTGGTCATGGGCATACAAAAGTTGGGAGGGAAACTCCATAAGGCTAAATGGTTTTACTGGTTCCGTTTAGAAAAATATCCTGAATGACATCGTTAAACTGTTCTGCCACAACATGACGTTTGACCTTAAAGAGGTTGGTGAGTTCGTGACCGACCCTGAAACTCCTGTTGAGCAGGCGGAAATCCCTGATGAGCTCATGGTTCTTGAATCCATTGGAAACCGAGATCAGTTTGCGTATTTCCTGGCGGATGATCCGGCTGACCTCTTTACTTTGAGCCAGATCCTCATACGATGCAGGTCGCGTGCCGTCGTGCCTGAAAGCTTCCGGTGCAGGCACAATCAACACTCCCAGTGACTTCTGGTCCTGACCAACAACCATGCACTGGTCAATATACTGGCTCTGCTGCAACCGCATTTCAATGGGTTCGGGTTCTACGTTCTCACCACTGGACAGGACAATGGTGGCTTTGGACCGCCCAAGGATCTTCAGGCAATCGTTGTGTGTTACCATGCCAAGGTCACCGGTCCGGAACCATCCATTCTGAAATGCATTTTTCGTGAGCTCTTCTTCTTTATAATATCCTGCCATTACCTGGGGGCCGCGCACCTGGATCTCCCCGCGCATGGATCGTCCCTCATAGGCCAGGTCTTTATTCGGGTACAAAACCCGCCCGGTATCTATATCCACAATCCTTACCTCGGTTTCATGGATGGGAGGCCCAACGGTTCCTACCACAAGGTTAAGTTTGGGCCGCACGGAAATAACCGGTGAAGTTTCAGTCAACCCGTAACCTTCCAGCACCGGGATCCCGACATAATTGAAAAACCGGTCTATGTAAATGGGCAGGGCACCGCCCCCTGAAATGGTTGCGGCGAGGGATCCGCCTGCACTGAGCCGGATGCGCTCCAGTACGGCAGCATTGAAGAACCCGTACCAGGGCAGGACAATGAGCCATCGTATCAAATGAAAAGGGAACAACAGCATCAGTTCCCACCATTGCTTCTTCTTTATTGCCAGATATTTGTTGCCAAGAAAAGACATCGAAACCCTGTATTGCCGCGACAGGAAATAGGCGATATGGAACAACACCTGCCTGACTGGATGAGATGCCTTCACGTTTTTCCGGATTTTCTCATGGATCTTCTCCCAAAGCCTTGGGGCGGATGCCATAAACGTAGGTTCCACATTGATCATATCCTCACCCAGGCTCTGAATGCTCGAATAGTAAGTACAACCACCAAAACTGATGGTGTACATCTCTATCACCCTTTCGAACACATGCCAGATAGGCAATACTGACAGCGTCCTGTCGTTGGGATTGTGTATCCCGGGGAGGTTTGCGATCTGGCTGATCATGTTGGCATGGGTGAGCATTACCCCTTTTGGCCGGCCAGTTGTACCGGAGGTGTAGATTAAGGTGAAGAGGTCATCAGGCCTGATGTCCTTAATGCGGGCAAATACTCGCGTATCCCCCTCATTTCGTAACCGTGCACCGGTGTCCCGGATATCCTGCAGCTTTAGAACGCCCTCCTTCACCTGCGCCTTTGGATCAAGTACAATGATATGCCGTAGAGCCGGGAGCCGCTCTTTCAGACGAAGCAGCCTGTTCTGCAGGATCTCTGTTTCAACAAAACAAACTTTTATACCGGCGTGGCCTACAATATATTCCAGCTCATGGTCCGATACATCCCTTCCTCTTGGGACATCCGCTGCACCACAAAATTGCACGGCATAATCAGATAAAATCCATTCAAAACGGTTGTCACCGAACAGACCTACATGATCTCTCGCTTCCACCCCAAGATCTATCAAACCGGTGGCCAGATCCAAACCCTGGTGATACAGTTCACGGAAAGAAACAGGCTTCCATTGAAGGGCTTTTTCTCGTGTGGCAAAGGCAGGAAGCGTGTCGAAACGGTCTGCAGCTTTTTGGTACAACCCGGCAAGATTGTTGGCTACAATTCTTTCATTTTTTAAATTCTGCATACATCGGCAATTAATGTCAAATCCAGTCGAAACATATTGTCACAGGCATGCACGTGATACGGATAACCTCATGCCGGCTTCCGGATTCATTGAGGCGCAAATATACATATAATTTAAACATACATTTAACCCATTGTTATAAAAAAATGTTTGAAGACCGTTGGTCGCCGGATATTGCTCCATCTCTTTGCTGCTTATCCATTTATCTGGCTCACAGAAGCATATATCAATTTTTTATCAATAGTTTACATGGTCGAATGAAAGATCTTTTTTGCGAATTTCCCCAATGCCATAATTGTTAAAAATATGATCAAGAATGATTGCCTCATGGCTTTATATTGGATGGAAGCTTTTTTAATGCAGGAGGTGTTTTAGCAGATGCTGAAGAACCCCCAGCCCCCTTTCCGGACATAAAATGTGGAATCACCGGGAAAAAGGAATTATCTTTGCAATATACTTTAAGCAAGTATCATGCGACCCACCTTTTTTATACATAT
>SLCY01000060.1 GCA_007125585.1 Bacteroidales bacterium | reverse complement strand
TTGGTGATGCATCCCACGGTACAAAACCTTGAGCGCCTGGTCTTTCTTGCCGAGTCAGGGGTTTTCCCCTTGCCTGACCATTACCGTATCGTCGGCGTTTACCACGAAGACGCAAACTATGATTACAGCAGGTCGGCCGATTTTATTTTGCAGGAAGAACATGGCAACATGGCACTCTTTGGCCTGAGAGAACCCATCAGCGAAAAGGACCTGTTCATGGGAAATCAGCTGACAAAATCCTTTGGGGAACTCTTTGATCAATCGGACGGCGTTTTCTTCCTTGGCGGACCGGACATACCGCCAGCCACTTACGGTGAACCATTTAATCTCCTGACAGTTGTTGCCGATCCGTTCCGCCACTACCTTGAGCTGTCGTTCCTGTTTCACCTGCTCGGCGGTTCACAGGATACCACCTTTATTTCATTGCTTGCAAATGACCCCGACTATATGGTTCTCGGTATATGCCTCGGGATGCAAACCATGAATGTCGCCTCCGGGGGCAGCCTGATCCAGGACATACCAACGGAGGTATACAATGCTTTTACTGTTGAGGAAGTCCTGGCCATGGACCCGGACAAACAACACCGGAATTACCATTCCTATTATCGCCTGGATCCTGCTGTTACCACCGCAAGCTTTCATTCCATCCACACCGGAACGGAAAGCCATATGGCAACAATTGCCGGTGGCCCGGATCTGAAGCCAGTCGTGCTCAGCTCGCATCACCAGGCCATCAGTGACATGGGCATGGGATACAGGGCTACGGCATGGTCTGAAGATGGAAAAATCATAGAAGCCATTGAGCACAAAAGTTATCCGAATGTTATCGGCATTCAGTTTCATCCCGAAGTGCCCACCCTGTATGATCCCGATCACAAAATCACTTTCCGGCCCGGAGAAACAGCCACCCACTCATTCCTTGAATTGTATCCCGGGCCAAAAGGAGAAGATTTCCATCGCACATTCTGGGTACATGTCGCCGCAATGCTGCCCTGACAGCTGACTTTCGCCCCGATACGCCAAACAGGGGCTCTGCTGATGGCGAACCGTTAAAACACCCCCTGTCATGCCTGCGGGGTTCACCCCATGCCACCAAATCTCAGACCCCGGTGGTGACGACAAAAAAGTGTCTTTACATCCCCGGCTTCTTGAAAGCCCTCGGGCCATCACGCCAGTTTGGCTGCGGCAAGATGGCCCACAGCCATCAGTTTGTGGTAAAAGCAAGCACAGGAGTACACTTTCTGTGGTACCATTGAAAAGCCATATTTTTCTTACTTTTGTCCAAACCCGGAAATATGTATCCGTTATGCTCAGGATCCTTGCCATATTCATATTGATATATCTGATATTCAGAATCATATTCACCTTCGTTTTGCCCCGGGTCGCCAGATGGTACCTCAACCGTTACCGGAAAAGATTCTATCACGAAAACCCTGAAGCTGCGGAGGCTGCTGAAAAACAAAAGAAAAGCAGAGAATATTACGCCCAAAAAGAGAAAGCCAAAAAGCCCGATACGGATCAACTGGGTGAATACGTTGATTTTGAAGAGATCGAAGACAAAGATGAGAATACCGGTGACCAGGAGCACAAAGACTGACCATTACCAACAGCCAAAAGCGGACAACCCATGCAAACAGTAAGACACCTTATGAAACAGGTCAGGCCCGGTGCCCTGAGCCCTTATGTGGCAGCGATCCTGCTGTTCTTCCTCATGACCATGGTATATGTCAGTCCAGTGCTAGAGGGGCGCCGGCTGCTGCAAACCGACATCGTTAACTGGCAGGGGATGGCACAGGAAGTCGTGGAACACCGTGAGGAGACCGGTGAAGAGGCTTTGTGGACCAACAGCATGTTTGGTGGGATGCCGGCTTTTCAGATATCGGTGCGCTGGGCCAACAACATCGCCGATTTCTTCCATGACGTAATGACGTTGTGGCTTCCCCGCCCGGCAGATATGATCTTCTTGTATTTCGCAGGCTTTTTTATATTCATGCTGCTGCTGAAAGTCAACCCGTGGATCGCCCTGGCCGGGGCAGTAGGTTTCGCCTTCTCCTCCTACCATTTCATCATCATTGAAGCAGGACACAATTCCAAAGCAGTGGCCATCGGTTACATGGCACCTGTTTTGGGTTCCATAATCCATACTTTCAGGGGCCACCTTTTAAGGGGGGGGCTGTTGTTTGCCATTTTCATGGGATTGCAACTCTATGCCAACCACTTTCAAATCACTTACTACCTGGGAGTGGCAGTTGCTTTTTATGGTTTGTTTCAGTTGGCAGAACATATGAAGGAAAAACAACTGGCGGGTTTTGTAAAGAAACTAGGCGTCCTGCTAGCCGGTTTGATCATTGCCGTTGGGATCAATATTGGCAATATCTGGGGGACATATACCTACACCTCTGAAACCATGCGTGGGGGCACAGAGCTCACCATCAGGGAAGAACCCTTAACCCGCGGACTGGACAAAGATTATATCACCGCCTGGAGCTACGGCATCGGGGAGACATTCTCCCTGCTCATCCCCAATGTGAAAGGAGGGGGAAGTAAACAGCTGGGAACCAATGAAGCTGCATTGGAGGTGACAGATCCGGCTTTCAGGAACATCATCGCCCAGGAGAACCACTATTGGGGCAATCAACCCTTCACCTCCGGCCCGGTATACGTTGGGGTGGTGGTATTGTTTTTCTTCCTGCTAACGTTATTCTATCTGAAAGGGCCACTCAAATGGGGCTTGCTTGGGGCCATCATCCTCTCCATCATGCTTTCATGGGGTAAAAACTTTATGCCGCTTACAGAATTCTTTATCGATTATGTGCCGGGCTACAACAAGTTCAGGGCTGTATCCATGACACTGGTGATCGCCGGACTCTGCATACCGGCACTGGCTTTCCTGGGCCTGCACCGGCTGTATCATGATACCGGAAAATTGTCGTTCAACAACAATGCTTTTCTCACCGCCTTCGGGCTTACCGCCGGACTCTCGCTCTTGTTCTATATTGCACCACGGCTGTTCTTTACCTTTATCAGCGATTTGGAAGCCCAGGGCTATGCAAACCTTGCAGCGCGCGAGCCGGGCATGGCACCCCAGATCAACGAGTTTTTGTACAATCTTGAGAAAGCCCGGATCTATATTTTCAGGACGGATGCCCTGCGCAGCCTGTTTTTTGCGGCAGCCGCAGGGATTGTCACGTTGCTCTTCGCAAGAAAATCAATAGGGAAGCCATTGTTTGTGTTTCTGGTCGTGGTGCTGATCACCGTCGACATGTGGCCCGTGAACCGCCGTTACCTGAACAATGATCACTTCGAACCCCGCAGAAGGGTCGAGCGCCCCTTCCCCGTCAGGGCAGCAGACCAGCATATCCTTCAGGATGAAGACCAGTTTCGTGTGCTCGACCTCACCGAAAACACCTTCAACAGCGCCCGGACATCCTATTATCACCATTCGATCGGAGGCTATCACGGTGCCAAGCTGCAACGGTACCAGGACCTTATTGACTTTCATATCATGGGCGAAATGGGCAATATACATCAGGTTATCCGCCAAAGAGCAAACGATGATACAGTGTATCACCGACTGGCCGGAAAAACAATACTCAACATGTTAAATACCCGCTATATCATCACAGACCCGACAGCCCCGCCGATCAACAACCCCCATGCAGCAGGCAATGCCTGGTTTGTAGAGCATATTGAGTTTGTAGATAATGCAGACGAAGAGATCCTGGCGCTGGAATCACTCGACATAAAAAAGAAGGCCATAGCAGACAAACGATTTTCTGGTTATCTGGATTTAGAGGACCTTGGAACGGATCCATCTGCAGCCATTGATCTGACACACTATGAGCCCAACCACCTGAAATACACCTACCGTTCAGAAAGCAACCAGCTGGCAGTCTTTTCTGAAATATATTATCCTGATGGCTGGAAGGTCTTCATCAATGGAGAAGAAACACAACATTTCCGGGCAAACTATATCTTGCGGGCAATGGTGCTTCCTGCCGGAGAATATACTGTAGAATTCCGTTTCAAACCCCGCCCCTATTACACCGGACAATATATCGCCTTGGCTTTCAGCACCATTCTCGCGGCAGGGATCATTGCCTATGCCGTCATCCAGCTACGCAAGATCCTGCGGAAACTATAGGATGGCTGAAGTGCTGACAGCTCAGGGCCAACAGCAACCCTTTCGACTTTTCCAATATGATGGATAATAAAAAGCGTGTACTTATCATCACCTATTACTGGCCACCCGGAACGGGTGCGGGAGTTTTCCGGTGGCTTAAGTTCAGCAAGTTTTTGGGCGATTTTGGTTGGGAGCCTGTAATTTACACCCCTGAAAACCCGGAAGCACAGGGTACTGATCACTCCCTGGAAAAAGACATCCCCGGAGGCATCACGGTGCTCAGGCGGCCTATCCGTGAGCCATACCGCTATTACAAGATACTCACAGGGCGCAAGCAGGAAGAAAAGATCCAATCCGGCTTTTTGAGTGAGAGGCGAAAACCGGGCCTGGCAGACAAGGTGGCGACATGGATCCGCGGCAACTGCTTCATCCCGGATGCACGTAAATTCTGGATAAAGCCATCTGTCCGCTTCTTAACACGATGGCTCCATGATAATCCGGTGGATGCCATCCTATCTACCGGCCCGCCCCACAGCATGCATATCATCGGCATGAAGCTCAAAGAACGGTTCGGAATGCCCTGGCTGGCTGACTTTCGTGACCCGTGGACACAGATAGACTTTTACGACAAACTGATGCTTACCCCGCGGGCCGACCGCAAACACCGGCGGCTGGAGCAAAAAGTGCTTTCCCGTGCCGATAAACTTTTGACCGTAAGTCAACACGGTGCACACGACATGGAAAAAATCTGTGGCAGGCATGTGGAAGTGGTCACCAACGGCTTCGATCCGGACGACTTTTCGGACCTGCCCCCCACCGACAAGCAGGAATTCTGCATCACGCATCTGGGGTCTATGAATGCAGACCGAAACCCGGATATGCTCTGGAAGGTGCTATCAGGGCTGGTGATGTCAGATCCTTTTTTCTCAGAATACCTCAAGGTCAGACTGATCGGGAAAACCGATTTTTCGGTGCAAGAGAGCCTGATACATTATGGGATCCACCCTTTTGTGGAATGTATCCTTCCCCTGTCCCATCATCAAGCACTTGCCAAAGCCGCAACGTCAGCCATCCTGCTTCTGCCGTTAAACAACACCCCCAATGTGATGGGGATTACCACCGGTAAATTATTTGACTATCTGGGGCTGAGGCGCCCCATCCTATGCATTGGGCCACCCTCAGGCGATGCCGCCACCATCATCAGGGAAACCCAGAGCGGGACAACCGTTCACTTCCACGATGAAAACAGATGCCGGGATACGCTGATGAAATGGGCCTCCCTTTTCCGGAAAAACCAACTGCATGCGGGTAAAGGGCCGATTCATGACTACGACAGAAAGAAACTCACAGCCAGCATCGCACAGCTGCTCGATGATGCCTGTGGTAACATGTGAACTGCTGATGGGCCAGTTGCTGACTGATGCATATAAAGGTCTAAAAACCGGAATGTTAATCCGCCGATAAGTCAACATGCCGAAACATCAAAAGGTCTGAAAAGTGGATTGCTGGAAGGTCCGAATGCGAGGCAATCCTGGTGCAGCTGGCAGAAACTTCCCTGCGGCAGATTAAAACGGGAAAAACACCGGGAGCAATAAGGTGGCCAGTATCCAGAATATAATGTTCAGGGGTGCGCCAACCCGGATAAAATCGGCGAACTTGAATCCGCCAATGCCATATATCATCGTATTTGTCTGATAACCAACCGGGGTCATGAAGCTGGAGGAGGCCGCGAATGCAATGGCCATGAGGAAAGGACGAGCATCCAAACCCAGCTCAACCGATGTCGCGATGGCGATGGGCGCCAGCAGCACTGCACTGGCATTGTTGCTCATCGTTTCTGTGAGCATACTGGTGATCAGGTATAGTACCGAGACAATGGCCACAGGGCCGAGGGCGCCGATAATGTCGATCAGGAAGATGCTTATGAGCTTTGCTGTCCCGCTTACATCCAGCGCCACCCCCAAACTGATGGCCCCGGCCAGCAAAAAGATCACCTTCCAGTCGATGGCATTGTAGGCCTCTTCCATGGTGATGCACCTGGTGAGCACCAGGAACATGGATCCGATGATGGCGGCCATCATGATGGGCAGGATCTCCAGCGAAGCCAAAGCAATCACACCGACAAGGGTCAGCACCACCGTGAGCATCTTGTCTTTGCGGTACTCAGGCAGGTCGACCTCGCTGACAATAAGAAAGGTGTTCCGTCCGCGCAACTCCAGCTGCTGAAGGTTTTGAAGCTTGTCTTTTTCTACCTCGATGAGCAGTGTGTCGCCTGCGCGCAGCACGGTGGTGACCACCTTGTCGCGCATCAGCTCGCCACGGTGACGAATAGCCAAAACAGTGGCCCCATACTTCTGACGAAAGCCTAAATCTTTCACGGTCCTTCCTTCAAAAGGGCTGTTGGGGGCAATGACCGCCTCCACAAACACCACACGCTCATCAGCCTTTTTCTTGAGAGCGATCTCTTCTTCACTTTTGAACTTCACATCGCTTTTCAGCACGATGCCCTCCCTCTCCTTGAGTGCCTTGATCTTCTCTACGTTACACCTGACCTTCAGCACATCGCCCTCATCCAGGACCATGTCTCCCGAAGGGGTGATAAAGGCCTGCCCTTTACGTTTTACCTCCAGTATATCAATATCGAGCTTGCGGACAAGGGGGCACTCCTTGATGGTTTTGCCAACAGAAGGGGCATTGGCCAGTATGACAATCTCCGTAAGGTAATCACCCATGCCAAACTTTTTCATCAATCCGTCATCCATCCCACGGTTAGGAATCAGGCGGATACCGATGGTCATCATGTATAGAAGGCCCACTCCGAAAAATATGATCCCCATGCGCGACATCTCAAACATGGAAAAAGGCTCCAGGTTTTGCTCGGCAGCCACACCACTCACCAATATATTGGTGGAAGTCCCGATGAGGGTGCATACACCCCCAAACATGGAAGCAAAAGAAAGGGGCATCAGCATCTTGGCCACATTGAGCTTTGACTGGGCAGCAGCCCCTACCAGGATAGGAATAAAAATGGCCACGACAGGGGTGTTGTTGATAAAAGCAGAGATCACCCCCACGGTTACCATGGTAGCCAGGATGCCAACCCAGAAATTATATTTGAAAAGCTGTGCAATGCGGTTACCAATATTAACCACCGCACCGGATTTGAACAGGGCCGCACTCAATATAAACATGAAGGCCACGGTGATGGTCGCCGAATTGCTGAAGCCGGACACCCCCTGCTGAGGGGTGATCACACCACTTGCCACCAATACAGACATGGCCACGATCGCTACCACATCCACAGGGTAACGCTCGGTGGCAAACATGATCACCGCGCCAACCAGGACGAAGAGTACAATACCCACCTCCAAAGTCATCCCTGCAAAAGCATTGGTTAGTAAAATTAACCCAAATTAGCCATCAGAAAATCTATTCCAAATCCAAAGCTCTTCATATAAAAGGACTTACACTTCGCTTGCTTCGTCGCCATAACCCAGGCATACCCCCTCCGCAAGAACCTATTTTATTTTGGCTTTAGCCTCTCATCACGAAGTTCTAATGACCAATTTAGGCTTAAAAATACAAACTTCTGAACAAAACAGATGATTATGGTAAAAAAAGATGCCGCGGGTGTGCGCCAAAACCCGCTGATGGCCAATGCCCTCTTACCGTTTGACAAATATGGTGTTGTTTCAGATGCCTTATACGATGCGGAAGGTTCGGACCCCGGGGTTATTGTAGTTCGATCTGGATGTGATGAAGGAAAAAAGAGCGGGAAACCTGTTTGATGAGGAAGTAACAGCGATAGGATTGCCCTTCTTTTGTGGAAAGACGACCAATAAAGTATACCGATCCGTCGCGGGAAATTCCTTCATGGCTGACCTGAAAAGAGGAAGGGGTGTTCCTCGAAAAAAAATCCCTCAGGATCATCTCCGATTGTGACTTGCTGAAAGTGCCTTCGGCTCTTGGCAGGGACAGGTCCACATTGGTGCTGAAATATTTTGCCATGTCGCGCGCACTGCTTTGCTCAATGGCCTTGACGATATTTTCTACCATGTCACCAGCCTGGCGCGAAAAGGCGTTGTGCGACATGGCAACAGTGCCCAGCAGGAAAATCAAGGATAATGTGCGCCAGGAGACCATTTTTTAAGAGATGTTTTCAATGAATTCAGAAAACCGTTTTCTGCATTTTAATGCATTTCAGGCAACCTATATTTACATCAAAAATCAAACCAAAGCTAAAAATAAATAAATAAAACGACACATGCATGTTTTTTAATTGTATCCGTCTCTCACAAATACAATGAATCCTTTGATATCGATAAAGGTTAAAATAATTAATTTTGAACTTTCACGCGAGGAGGCAGGCACACAAAGAAATGGTTGGCAGCGGGACACCGGGTTGTCAGAAAATAAAACACCTGATACGAACCCGTGACTGGCTGCAGCCGTTAACACGGGGGAGGTGATTATTGGCTTCAGCCAATAGATCAGGAGATCGTAATAAATTGAAACCCGTCAATAAGGAAATTATAAACATAATGAAGATACAACTCTTGTTTGTAGGGAAAACGGATACGGGTTACCTGGAAGACGGCATCCATGATTACCTGAAAAGGGTCAGGCGTTATATGGATGTAGAGGTTGTTACCCCCACCATCCCGGCGAAATGGAACAACCTGCCTGTCGACACCAGAAAAGAACGGGAGGCAGCGATCATTTTGAAGCACATGGCACAATGCGACCAGTGTATTATATTGGATGAGAAGGGCAGATCCTTCACATCGGTTCAATTTGCAAGGTTTATTGAAGAAAAGATGAACCGGTCCACAAAAAGGCTGATGTTTGTTGCAGGCGGCCCCTGGGGATTCAGTGCCAAAGTGAAGCAAAAAGCGGCCATGCAGCTTTCCCTGTCATCCATGACCTTTTCACACCAGATGGTACGTTTGTTTTTTATGGAACAGCTATACAGGGCGATGACCATCATTCGCGGCGAACCATACCACAACGAATGATCCGACACACAAAGCTGTTTGCATCAGCCCCCTCGCCAGGTTCTCCCTGCTTTCTTCTTCCCGCTCCCCTATTGGAGTTCCCGGGCAATAACGATAGAGGCGATCGTCCCGTCCGACACAGCGGTTGTGATCTGCCGTATTTGCTTACTGATCACATCACCGGCAGCAAACACATCAGGCAGGCTGGTCCGCATCTCATGGTTCACTTTCAGATAGCCCCATTCATCCTTTTCCAGCGGCTCGGTGATCAGCTCCAGGTTGGGTTTCATCCCAACGAAGACAAACACACCGTCGGTGACCAGTTCATTTATCTCTTTTGTATCCAGGTTTTCCACCTTTACCATCATCTTATCGCCCTGGCGATAGAAACCCCGCGGCTCATGAGATAAAAGGATATTGATCTTCGGGTCAGCCATGGCCCTCTCCTGCGCAGCCCTGTTTGCAGTCAGATAGGGAAATTGCTGTACCATCGTGATTTTGGAAGCAAACTTGGAAATAAACTCGGACTCCTCAACTGCCGTGTTGCCCCCGCCAATGATAACCACCTCCTTGTCGTGATAATATTTTGCATCACAGGTGGCACAATAGGAAATCCCCTTTCCATAATGTTCCTTCTCCCCTTCCACATTGAGATAGCGGGGTGATGCACCCGTTGTGATCAATATCTTTCGGGCACGAATTGTCTCGTGGCCGTCGACCATTATCTCTTTATTTTGCAGGTCAACCTTGTTGATCTCTACCGCCACCTTCATCTGTGCACCTGCCACTTTAGCCTGTTCTGCCATGTTATGTCCAAGCATAAAGCCAGGCTGTGGTTCAATAAATCCAGGGTAATTGCTCACCTGGTGCGTGGTCGACACCTGCCCGCCCGGCAACAAGGGATCCACCACCACCGTGTCCACCTTGGCCTGTGCCAGGTAAATGGCAGCAGCCAATCCGGCAGGACCGGCACCCAAAACCAGGGTTTCTGTTTCTGAGGTTTTTTGTTCGATGGCGTCGTGGATCTCTTTTACACGCGATCCGGGCAACATCGCATCCAGGTTGCGCATGATGTCGGATCGATGGATCCCGCCCGTCAAGACATCCCCCACCTGCTTGCCGCCTTTGAAAAACAACAGGGTAGGCGAAGAACGGACACCAAGACGTTCGGCAAGCTCCCGGTTGCCCTGGCGAAACATCTTGATGAAACGAATATCATCCCCGTACAAATTGTCCAAAGCCTCAAATTTAGGGGCCAAAGCCTCGCACGGCGGACATTCGGTAGAGTAAAAATCCAATACGACCAGCTCATGGCTGTTTAACTCCTTGTCGAAAACGTCTTCTTTCATTTCAATCATGGTGATTTATTTATGTTGTTTGAATATGTCATTGTGACCGCTAACGGAAGAGCGCAATTTTTTTTTACATGCTGGAAGCAACCCCGCTGGTTTCTGAAACGCTTATTATCTGCGTTTTAAATGATAAGGGTTGGTTCAGCATGTCGATCTGTGAATGGTGCATTGACCGTGATGATGCTTTCAAATTGTTTATATTCTTATATTTACATCCATCAATATCAAAACCCTTGCCAATGCATTAAACTGACAATATGGCTGCCTGCTGTTGTTGATCGGATCTTGTTGCAGGGGTTTGATGATGCAAGTTACACAAAAGCAATGGTTTGGGACCGCTTCAAACGGTCGTCTTGCAAAAATGTCGACCATCAGAAGCTGGAGTTTCAAAAAAGTTACTAATTTTACTCTGAAAAAGGTTACACCAAAACTTAAAAAATGATCAAAAAAGTATTGGTGGCCAATCGCGGTGAGATCGCTGTCCGTATCATCCGGTCCTGTCGCGAGATGGACATCTCTACTGTGGCGGTATACTCTGATGCCGACCGCAGTGCTTTGCATGTATTGTATGCTGATGAAGCCTGGCATATCGGCCCTTCACCATCCACCGAATCTTACCTGAACATAGAGAACATTATACGGACGGCCCATCTAAGCGGTGCCGACGCCATCCATCCGGGATATGGCTTTTTGTCGGAGAATCCCGATTTTTCTGCACGTTGCCGTGAGGAAGGGATCATTTTCATTGGGCCTTCGCCCAATGCGATATCAATGATGGGTGACAAGATCACAGCACGGACAACGATGACGGAAGCGGGTGTTCCGGTAGTTCCGGGGACGAAAGACAAAATTGAATCGGAGGAAGAAGCGTTGAAGCTCATTGGCGAGATCGGTTTGCCGGTAATGATCAAGGCTTCTGCAGGTGGTGGGGGAAAGGGGATGCGGCTTGTTACCAGCGACAAGGATGTTACGACGGCATTGCGCGGGGCGCGGTCAGAGGCCGGGACAGCCTTTGGCGACGATTCCATTTTCATCGAGAAATATATTGAGGCGCCCCATCACATAGAATTTCAAATCCTGGCCGACAGCCACGGGAACGTGATTCACCTTTTTGAGCGTGAATGTTCCGTACAGCGACGTCATCAAAAGATCATAGAAGAGACCCCCTCACCCATACTGACCCCTGAACGGAGGCTTCAAATGGGCGAAGCCGCCATTGCAGCAGCCAAAGCCGTAGACTATCAGGGCGCAGGTACCATTGAGTTCATTGTCGATCAAGACCTGAACTATTATTTCCTGGAGATGAACACCCGTCTCCAGGTAGAGCATCCCATTACCGAACGGGTGGTGGGCGTCGACCTGGTGAAGGAACAGATCCACATTGCCAACGGCAAACCCCTGCAACTCCGGCAGGAAGACCTTAAACAACAGGGACATGCCATCGAATGCCGCGTATATGCCGAAGACCCTGACAATAATTTCATGCCGGCCCCAGGCAAAGTAACCCACATCGACATCCCCTATGGCGTCGGGGTCAGGGTGGATGGCTCAATATATGAAGGATTTGAGATCCCCCTGTACTATGACCCCCTTATCGCAAAACTGATCGTTTGGGGCAAAGACAGAATGGAGGCCCTGGAGCGCAGCCGCAGGGCCTTGCAGGAGTTTAAGATTACCGGGGTGAAAAACAACCTGCGTTTCCTCGAGCGTATATTGCATGCAAAGGACTTTGTCGGCGGAAACTATACCACGCATTTTGTCGAAGAAAACAAAGAATTCCTGGTCAATGAATTTAGCTGCGACAACCACTGCGAAGACATTGTCATCATCACCGCCTTCATGGAGTACCTCAGGAAAATCCATAAAGCCAGTCCGAAAGAGATGACCGCCCTGAAGAACAACTGGAAAGATTACAGCAGGGTGCGGAGTGTGTTTAAATTATAATCAATGAAGGGGTTGACCCCGCAAGACAGCCCCCGGCGCTGACAGCCGGTCCTGAACAACCAGGGGGCTCTAAAAAAAAGACGGTTTGCAGGCACAGGCACCCGGGCCGTCAAACAGAACGACAGACAAGACATACAGCAGGAAAAACCAACACCGTTAAGAACCACCAATCCATAATCAATATTCGTTCTCATGTCATATGAAGTAAAGCTCAAAGACCGCATTGCAAAGGTGGAAGTCCTTAGCCACCAGGGCGACAAATTGCTGGTTTCCGTTGACGGCAAAGAATATGCGCTGGATTTTGTACGGATCAGCAAGGGCAGCTATTCCATCCTCCATCAGAACAAATCTTACAATGTGGAGTTGATTCCTGTGAATGGCATAAGGAAATACGATGTGAATACCCTCAAACACACTTTTGAAGTGGAGATCATCGACGCCGAGGCCAAGTATCTTGCCAACCGTCGAAAGGGACAAGAGGATGATCATGAAGCTGTTATCAGTTCGCCCATCCCCGGAAAGGTGGTAAACCTCTTTGTCAAGGAAGGTGACACTGTGAAAGCTGGCCAAACAGTGATAGTGATCGCTGCCATGAAGATGGAAAGTGAGTTCAAGGCCCCGAAAGCAGGCGTTGTACGATCAGTCAAGGCCGTCGAGGGACAAAATGTGGAGGCCCGCCAGGAGCTGGTTGTGATAGAATTCAAGTGAACAGGGCTTGGCCTGTCATCCCGCTGAACCAATTGTTACAAACAAAAATCAGGAACACAAATCATGACAGACAATACAAAAGAAAACAAATACCAGGAACTGGACAGGCGCCATCAGGAGGCGGAGCTGGGTGGCGGTCCCGATCGCATCGCCAAGATTCATGCTTCCTGCAGGAAGACTGCGCGTGAGCGGATCAGCGACCTTTTGGATCCGGAGACATTTGTAGAGCTCGACAAGCTGGTGGTACACCGCAATTATGAGTTTGGCATGGAAAAGCAAAGGATTCCGGGCGATGGCATGGTTACAGGCTATGGGAAAATAGACGGCCGCCTGGTGTATGTTTTCGCCCAGGATTTTACCGTTTTCGGAGGCTCATTGAGCCGTGCCAATGCTGACAAGATCATCAAGGTGCAAGAGTTGTCGATGAAGATGGGAGCCCCCCTGATCGGGTTGAACGACAGTGGCGGTGCACGTATACAGGAAGGGGTGGAAAGCCTGGCAGGCTATGCCGACATCTTCATGCGGAACGTCCGGGCCAGTGGGGTCGTACCCCAGATATCTGCCATCCTTGGTCCCTGTGCAGGAGGCGCAGTCTACTCCCCTGCCCTCACCGACTTCATCTTTATGACCAAAGAGACCAGCTATATGTTCGTTACCGGTCCCGACGTGATCAAAACCGTGACCCATGAGGAGGTTACCAAAAATGAGCTGGGTGGTGCCATGACACACAACAGCAAAAGCGGTGTGGCCCATTTCCGGGCCGACGATGACCGGCAGGCCATGATGATGATACGGGAGCTGCTGAGCTTCCTGCCATCCAACAACATGGAGGATCCACCGGTGAAGCCTTGCACCGACTCGGCCCACCGCACGGATGACAGGCTGCAGGACCTGGTCCCCGCTAACCCTAACAAAGCCTACGACATCAAGGAGATCATTTACAGCGTGGCCGACGACAACAACTTTTTTGAAGTACAGCAGCACTATGCCCGCAATGTGGTGATCGGCTTCGGGCGCCTCAATGGAAAGCCGGTGGGCTTTGTGGCAAACCAGCCGGCAGCCCTGGCAGGCGTTCTCGATATTGACGGCTCCGTCAAGGCAGCCCGCTTCGTCAGATTCTGCGACGCCTTCAACATCCCCCTGATCACCTTTGCGGATGTCCCGGGCTTCTTGCCAGGTACCGACCAGGAGTTCGGCGGCATCATCAAGCACGGTGCCAAGCTGATCTACGCCTACGCAGAAGCCACCGTTCCCAAGATCACCGTCATCACAAGAAAAGCCTATGGCGGCGCCTATTGCGTGATGTCGAGCAAACAGCTGGGCGGTGACATCAACTACGCATATCCCACCGCCGAGATCGCCGTCATGGGCCCCGATGGTGCGGTGAACATCCTCTACCGCAACAAGTATAACGATGAGGAAAAAGCCAGAGCCGTTGAAGACTACAGGGAAAAGTTCTGCACCCCCTACAAGGCAGCCGGACTAGGTTATATCGATGAGGTGATCTACCCCCGGCACACCCGCCTGAAACTCATCCAGGCATTGGAGATGACCGAAAACAAGCGGGAAAACCTGCCACCGAAAAAACATGGAAACTTGCCGCTGTAGTTTGAACACCTGGCCTGGTTGTTTGTTTACCTGTTCATAGTTAAGTTGCAAAGTCTGCTTTTCAAAACTCATGCAAACAAGGCAAATGGCGGAACGGCTTGTCAGGCTCATCCTGTATTTCGATGTTTTCTCATACCCACTCACCAGAGATGAGCTCATCAGATATGCAGGCTTCAAGGACCGTGAAAAAGAAGAGGCTGCAGAGATCCTCGATCACCTCGTGCGGTGTGGTCTTTTGAATTATCTGAACGGTTATTATTTTGCAGGCGACAGCCCGTCAATCGTACATCGCCGCATCAAGAACAATGAGCATGCCCGGAAGCGTTTGAAAACAGCAAAAAGGTACTCCCGCATTATCGCATCCTTTCCTT
>SLCY01000092.1 GCA_007125585.1 Bacteroidales bacterium | reverse complement strand
TCAAACCGGATTGACTCTATCTTAGAAGCCAGCGGCGCACGCGTCTGCACCTGGTGAACAAAGTCAGAAAGCTGCCCGTCGCTGCAGTTCAGCAAAACCACCACCCCATCGTTACGGTTCTCCACACTGCCCCACAGGTTGTTCTCCAGGGCCAGCCTGTAAATGAAAGGCCTGAAACCCACCCCCTGCACCAGTCCCTTGATCTCAATACGGTAGGTTCTATGTCTGGTCTCCCGGTTTTCTTTCATAAACAATCAACGTATGTAACGCGTGAGTCATCGTTTTCATATGCAAAATTACACAAAAGAAGAGAGACCGGGCACGTGCGGGAGACCACGCCGCCTTTGATGGAACGATGGAACGATGGCACGAAGCTTTTGGCCGTTGGCTGTTAGCTAATGGCTTTTAAACCTTTAAACCTTAAACCATTAAACCCTTAAACTTTTAAACCCTTAAACCTCTCTGACCTTCTGACAAATGATAAACATTAATAAACAAGCAACGACCGGGTGAAAGACCTTGAGACGTTTTTCATCCGTCTGTGTGTCAATTGAAAATTGTCATGTATATTTGAAACTCACAACCGGAGATCCTTCAATAACAAAAGGTTCGTTCTCCCGTGATTATTGAAAACCGGCAACGGAGCCGGGGTTTTGCCATTGAGCTTTGAAGATATGGGCGTTTAATGAAAAGAGAGGTGATCAAAAAGCCAAACCATATAATCCTTGGATCGACCGGGAGAAACACCGGGAAAACGGAATTTGCATGCCATCTGATCCGGCAACATGCCAAAGCGGGTCCCATCTATGGGGTGAAGGTGGTATGCATCGACCCCGCCGAAGGAAACTGTCCGAGGGGCGGAAAGGGCTGCGAGGTCTGTTCGTCGCTGAATGAAGACTACGAGATCACCCAGGAAACAGAACACCATCCCGGCAAAGATACTTCGCGCATGCTGATGGCAGGGGCACATCAGGTTTATTTCCTGAAGGCAAAGGCCCACGCCCTGGAGAATGGCCTGAAAGCATTGCTGGAGATCATTCCGGATGACGCACTCACCATTTGCGAATCAAACTCCCTGCGAAAAGTTCTCGAACCGGGCCTCTTCCTGGTAATAAAGAACCTCGAGGAAGAGGAGATCAAGGATAGTTGTGCCGAGGTGATCGGGTACGCCAATAAAGTCATTCATTTTTCGAATATGGGCTGGGACTTTAATCCCGGCAGAGTCCATATAAAAAACAATCATTGGGTCATCCGTGAAAATGCCAGCGCCATTATCCTGGCAGGCGGAAAGAGTTCGAGAATGGGCGGTGTTGACAAAAGCTTGCTCCCTGTGGCTGATAAAACCCTGATATCACATATTGTGACACAGCTGGAAGGGCATTTCGATGAAATATTGATTGGCGCCAATGGCCCGGAAAAATACACGTTTCTGAACAAACGGGTGATCCCTGATATTGAATCCGGCAAAGGACCTTTGATGGGTATCTGCTCCTGCCTGAAGGCTTCACAAAATGAAGTGAACTTTATCACTGCCTGCGACATTCCTCAAATGAACATGAAGCTCATCCAACACATGATCAACATCTCTGCCAATGCCGACATGGTGATACCCAAAAACCATGACAAGCATGAACCGCTGTACGCCGTGTATAAAAATACGGTTGCAGATAAAGCAGAAGAGATCCTGAAAAACAACGGAAGACGGATCACCGACCTGCTCGACCATTGCAAGGCGGAGTTTGTGGACATTGACCAGGCACTATGGTACAAAAACCTCAATACCAAAGAGGCGTACATCAACTATATCAAAAAATGACCAATCCCCTTCAACTTATGTGCACACAACAGATCATTGAACAATTTGCACCAGAACAGCATAATTTGCTGAATATATTGCATGCTTTGCAAGACAATCATCCACAAAACTATTTAACGGAGCAGGCCCTGGATGACACTGCCCGTTATCTCGGGTTGCCCAAAAGCTCGGTGTATGGTGTGGCAACCTATTACACCATGTTCAGCCTGGTGCCGCGGGGCCGATATATTGTTCGTGTGTGCACTTCGGTTGTTTGTGAGCTGCACAAGGCCGGTCGCGTCATCGGCTCATTGGAAAACATGCTGGGCATCACAACGGGCGAAACCACCCCCGATGGAATGTTCACCCTGGAACTGTCCGAGTGCCTGGGACAATGCCAGGACGCACCATCAGTGATGGTGAATGAAAAAGTATATAACAATCTGGATGACAATCGCTTGGCAGAGATCATCCATCAAATTAGAGGATCACAAAAAACAGCAAATAGATGATACAAGAAACCAGAAGGGTGTTAAAAAACATCGGTAAGATAAACCCCGAAAGTATCGACGATGCCATTCGGGCGGGTGCCTATGATGGGTTGAAAAAGGCTTTGTTGGTTCAGCCGGCGGATGTGATCAACGAATTGATGGGGGCCGACCTGCATGGTCGTGGCGGCGCAGGGTTTCCGGCCGGGATGAAGCAAAAGTTCGTCAGTGAGTCCTGCATGCACTGTCCGCAGCGATACGTTGTGGTAAATGCCGATGAAGGGGAACCTGGCACCTTCAAAGACAGGATAATCATGGAACAAGACCCCCACCTGTATTTGGAAGGCACCATTATTGCCGCCTATGCCGTACAAGCCAGCAAGGGGTTCATTTACATCCGCGGAGAATATCACGATTCCATCAGAAAGACAAGGGTTGCCATCAAGGATGCTTATAAAAAGGGGCTTTTGGGGAAAAACATTTTGGGATCGGGTTTTGATTGCGACATAGAGGTCAAGCTGGGTGCCGGATCCTACCTTTGTGGCGAAGAGCTCACCATGCTGGAGTCGCTGGAGGGCAAGCGCGGCAACCCCCGTATCAAACCCCCCTTTCCCGCCGAAAAAGGGGCCTTTGGCCTGCCTACGCTGGTCAATAACGTGGAAACACTGGCAAATATTCCCTTTATCATTGCCCATGGAAAAGCCGAATTCCGTAAGCTCGGCACCGAGGGTTCGCCCGGTACCAAGATCTTTACCATTAGCGGGCGGGTAAACAGAGCCGGCCATTATGAGGTGCCCATGGGTGTGACATTACAGGAGTTGATCCACCTGGCAGGGGGGATGAGCGAGGGTAAGCCTTTCAAGGCAGCCCTGCTGGGGGGAGCTGCAGGCACTTTCGTGGATGCGTCGATGCTTGAAGAACAGATGAGTTATGATAACCTGAAGAAAAAGGGGGCCACCCTGGGCTCCGGGGCCGTGATCATATTTGCAGAAGGCGACCCTGTGGTTGAGGCCCTGCATAACTGCCTGCGGTTTTTCCGCCATGAATCATGCGGCAAGTGCGTTCCCTGCCGCACAGGCACCGCACAGCTGGTAAAAAGTGCAGAGCAGCTCAGAAATGGGCATCCCGACAAAAAGGCACTCCTGGAGCAGATGATCCGCGAGTCAACCATCATGGCCGCCACATCCCTCTGCCCATTAGGACAGTCGCCCGTTTTGCCCCTGAAGTCCGCCGCATCCTATTTTTCCCGCGAACTGACAGAAATCAAATAACCCCATTCCATCATACTTACAACACCAATACATATGACCAAACAGATCAGCCTGACCATTGACAACAAAAAAATAACAGCACCTGAAGGCGCCAATCTCTTGCAGGTGGCTTCGGAGAACAACATTGCCATCCCCCACCTCTGTTACCACAAAAAGCTGAGTCCCACCGGCGCTTGCCGCCTGTGCATCGTCAAGATCGAAAACCAGCGCGGACTGATTGCATCGTGTACCGTACAGGTGAGCGACGGCATGAAGGTCACCGCCTTTGACGGGGAACTGGAAGAAGCACGCAAGTACCTGCTTGACTGGCTTCTTTCAGAGCATGATGAATCGCACGACAACAGCTACGACGATGCTTTCCGGGAGCTGGTACACAGGTACGGGCTTGACAAAAAGGAAAACCGCCTCTTCCCGTCCATCTATAAGGAGCTGGGCTATCCCACCGATGAGAGCTCCCCGGTGCTGAGCTACGATGCAGCCAAGTGTATCAAATGCTTCCGGTGTATCAAAGGCTGTGATGAAGTCCAGGGAAAAAACGTATTGTCGTTCACCAACCGTGGCATCATCTCCTATATTATCGGTGGCTTCGACAACTGGGGCGAAAGTGAGTGCGATGGCTGCGGCGAATGCATACAGCTTTGTCCGACGGGGGCCATCGTAGAAAAGCCCCATCGCAGTGCTATCAACCTGTTAAATGGCATTCAGAAGGTACGTACCACCTGTCCTTACTGCGGTGTGGGTTGCCAGCTGGAGCTGTTTGTCCAGGATGGCAAGATCGTCCGCAGCAACGGCGTGGAAGGGGTCAGTCCCAACGACGGCCGCCTGTGCGTGAAAGGGCGCTTCGGTTACGACTATGTGCACTCGCCTGAGCGCCTCACCAAACCCCTGATCAAAAAGGGAGGTAAGTTTGTGGAGTCCTCATGGGATGAGGCACTCGACCTGGTGGCACGTAAGTTTAGTGAGATCAAAGAGAAATACGGACGGAAGGCGCTGGCAGGCTACGCTTCTGCCAAGACCACCAATGAAGACAACTACCTCTTCATGAAGTTGGTACGCAAGGTGTTTGGCAACAACAATGTGGACTACTGCACCCGGCTGTGCCACGCTTCCACTGTCACTGCCATGCTCCGGTCGCTGGGAGACGGTGCCGGCAGCAACTCCATCGAAGACTATGCCGGCAGTGACTGCATTCTGGTGACAGGCAACAACATGATAGAGACCCATCCTGTGACCGCCACCTTTGTGAAATATGCCGTACAAAGGAAAGGGGCAAAGGTCATCATCATTGATCCAAAGTGGACGCCCCTGGTAAAAGATGCCCACATCTGGCTGCAGCCCAAGCTTGGGACAGATGTTGCCCTGCTGAATGGGATGCTCCGCGTGATCATCAGTGAAGACCTTATCGACCGCGAATTCATAACCAAGCGTGTGGATGGCGGATTGCAGGCCTTTGAGCGGCTGAAGGCCTTGACCGGTAAGTACACCCCTGAATATGTGAAAGCGATCACCGGGGTGCCGGCGCACCTGATGACGGAGGCTGCCCGGGTATATGCACGCGCCGGCAGTCCCCTGATCGCCACCGGCATGGGGTACAGCCAACAGGTCACCGGCACGCATAACGTGTTTTGCCTGATCAACATGATGTTGATCACCGGCCAGGTAGGACGCAGGGGGGCCGGCCTCAACCCGCCGCGTGGCCAGAACAACGTGCAGGGCGTTTCCGACGTGGGTGCCTCCCCCTTCACCTATCCGGGATATATCCCCGTGGAGGATGAAGAAAACCTTCGCCACATCGCCAGGATATGGGATGTTCCCTTCGAATCGCTGGACAGCAAAAAAGGGCTTTCTACCATTGAGATCATGCAGGCCGCCTACGAAGGGTCTGTGAAAGGCATGTATATCATGGGAGAAAACCCCATGCTTACCGATCCCAACCTGAACCATACCGAAGAGGCCATTAAACGACTTGATTTTCTGGTGGTACAAGACATCTTCCATACCGACACCACACCCTTTGCAGATGTGATCCTCCCAGCCACTGCCTTTGCTGAATCGGAAGGCACCTATGTAAATAGCGACCGCCGTGTGCTGCGCGTCCGCAAGGCCGTTGACCCACCGGGACAAGCCCGCCAGGACTGGGAGATAATAACAGAAATTGCCCGGCGCATGGGATCACCGCTGGGCAACTACCGGAATGAAAGCGATATCTGGGATGAGATCGCAAGAACAGCCCCGATATTTGCGGGCATCTCTTACGACAGACTGAAAGACCAGGGGATACAGTGGCCCTGTCCTGATAAAGACCATCCCGGCACGGACACCCTCTTCCTGGAGCAATTCAATACGCCAAACGGACTCGGAAAGCTCCATCCGGTCGACTATGCAGAGCAAAACGAACAGGCTGATGAGACGTATCCCTTCATCCTGAATACTGGCCGCATCCTTTATCAATACCACTCCTCGACGATGTCGCGCAGGAACAAGGCCCTCACGGACTTTGCCAACCAGGCCTATGTGCTGATGAACCCCGGGGATGCAGAAAGACATGGGTTTACCCAGGGCCAAAAGCTGCGCATTGCTTCCCGGCGTGGACTAATTGAACCCATTGCCGTTAAGATAAGCAACGAGGTGCTGCCGGGGGAACTGTTTATGCCCTTTCATTATCCGGAAGCCCCTGTGAACCGGCTGACGAGAGATGAGATGGACCCCTATTCTAAAATTGCCCCTTTTAAACTGTCGGCTGTGAATGCATCACCCTATAAGGGATAGCGCGCCCCAAAAAATGTCCGGGGCTATCTGATCGTCTGCCCGTCCTGGCCCGGCACAACAGTTACCCCGGCATAGCACCGGGGGCAAGTCGTTTCGGGGCTCCGTACAAGAGATCAAGATCAACAATATCTACCTTCTGCGCTTGTCGGCACTTTCATCCCGGAGTTGCCTGAACTCGTTCCCCTCGTACCAGTTTGGCCAGTGGTCGCTGTTGGCAAGATCTTTGCCGACACCATAGAACATCCACATGTCCTGGTGCATGCCTTCCCATACCCACAATTCATGGATAACATCGGTTGGAGCATGATAGCGGCCCGCCATGTCTTCTGCGACCATCTCAGCATATTCCTCATCCCGTCCGACGAAATCAGATCCACCCTGTGCATAGATCATGGGCACCCCCTGCCTTGCCAGGCTGATATGGTCAGAACGGTAGAAATATCCTGCTTCGGGCGTAGGCTCCGGTACCACGTAGCGACCCTGCTCTTCCGCATAAGCTTTTATGTATTCTTCCATCTCGGAGTTGCCATAGCCCACAACAGAGACATCCCAGGTGGGGCCATACACATTGAGGGCGTCAATGTTGATGCCACCCACTGTGGTTTCTAACGGGAATACCGGGTTCTCTGCATAGAAGCTTGATCCCAGCAAACCGGATTCCTCAGCCGTAACGGCAAGGAATACAATGGAACGCCTGGGTTGTTCATCAAGCGCCATGAAGCGCTCAGCGATCGACAAAATGGCCCCCACGCCGGTGGCATTGTCTACCGCACCATTATAGATGTCAACACCTTCCTCGGTCTCAACCATGCCCAGATGGTCCCAGTGAGCCATATAAACGATGGTCTCATCAGGATATTCAGTGCCTTCGATGTAGCCTATCACGTTATGGCATTCTGAATATTGAAATTCGTTGTTGAACTCCGCGCTGGCAGAGAGTCCCATGGAGAAAGCTTCAAAATCGGGACTTACAGCCCTGGCAAGCTCCTCTTCCATATCCATCCCGGCGGCTTCAAAAAGTTGCCTTGCAACATCTTTCTGAATCCATCCTTCCACTTCCAGTTTTGGTTCGCCGGTATCCTCACCAATGCCGTATTGTGTCCCCGACCATGAGTTTCTCACCACGTCCCAGCCATAGCTGGCCGGCTCGGTCTGGTGTATGATCAGTGCGCCTGCAGCCCCCTGGCGGGCGGCCTCTTCAAACTTATAAGTCCACCGTCCATAATAAGTCATTGCCCTGCCACCAAACAGGTCCGGGTCTCCCAGGACAAAGCCGGGGTCGTTGACAAGCAAGACGACCGTCTTGCCTTCCACATCAATGCCGTCATAATCGTCCCAGCCGTATTCCGGTGCAACAACACCATAACCGGCAAAGACGAGCTCACTTTCATCCAGTGCGGAGTAGTCCTGCAACCGCGTGGTTCCAATGACCATGTCATCAAGGTACGCAAAGGCCATTTCTGTATCATCGCCTGTGACTTTCAGGTCAGAGAAATCATAACCGGTGATCTCCACCAGGGGCACAGCCTGAAAGTAGGAGTCGCCCACCGCCGGCTTTAGTCCGATACGCTGGTACTCCCCCTTGATATATTCTTTGGCTTTTTCGCCACCGGGTGTAGCAGGGGCACGCCCTTCAAACTCATCGGCAGAAAGTGTTTCCACATGTGTGCGGTAGTTCTCACAGAATGTCGGAATATCTGCTGTTTCGGGAGGCGCACAGCCAGTAAAAAGAGATGCGACAAACAAGATGGCAACGGCCATCATCGCATAGACAGAATTTTTTGATTGCATCATCATGGTCTCCTTTTGGATTTGGTTTGTAATGATATTCTAAGTTGATAACCGGGGTAGAGCCAATTTACATCAAGGACAAACAACCAGGATTCGTTGTTTTGACGTCCGCCGCATTAAATCCGGCGTGCCATGGTTTTCTTGACCGGCTAACGTTTCAAGGATTCGTCCTTTCTTTGCCCCATATGCAACTGATGCGGCTTTAATGGCCGCATCAGTCTCATCCCGGTTATTTTTTTGTGATCTTGTTTTTGTTCTTCATGGTAAGGAGGTCGTAAGCAATGGGTGCGGAGTTGAACAGGGATGAATAGGTCCCGACGGCAACGCCGATCATCAGTGCAAAGGCAAACCCCCGGATCACTTCCCCGCCAAAGAGGAAGATGATCAGCAGCACGGCAATGGTTGTTCCCGAAGTGTTGAAGGTACGTGATAAGGTAGCATTCAATGCTGTGTTGATATTGTTTTTTAGTTCACGTTTTGGGAACAGCTTCATGTTTTCCCTGATCCTGTCAAAGATGACCACGGTATCGTTAACGGAATAGCCGATGATGGTCAGGATGGCTGCAATGAAAGCCTGGTCGATCTCCATGGTCCATGGCACCACATTATAGAACAAAGAATACAGTGACACCACGATGATGGCGTCGTGGAAAACCGTGGTGAGGCTCCCCAGGCCGAACTGCCAGCGTTTGAATCGCATTGCGATATAGCTGAATATGATGATCAGGGCGATGGCCACACTGACCACTGCCCCCACCTTGATGTCGCGGGCAACGGCCGGTCCTACCTTTTGCGAGCTCAACCTGCCGATCACCTTGTCATCATCGTCGGAGGTAAACTCTGCGAAGGTGATCGGCTCTTCGAAGAAGCCTTGTATCCCCTCAAATATTCTCCTTTCTGCGATCACATCAGCTTCTTCTGTGTCATCTTCTATCATGAAGCTTGTGGTAATACGTACCTGGTTGGTGGGTCCGAAGGTGATCACCTCGGCCGGTTCTCCCAGTTCTTCCAGCAGTGCCGCCCGCATATCCACGGTATTGATGTCATTGTCGAACCTTACCACGTAAGACCGTCCACCTGAGAAGTCAATGCCGTAACTCAGTCCGCGAATTGCAAATGATGCAAGTCCCAGCAGGATCACGATGGCGGATATGGTATAAAAGCGCCTCCTGACACCGATAAAGTCGAAGCTGACCTTGGTAAGTATGTCTTTGGTTATCTTGGTATTGAAGCGTATATTGACATTTGTGTCGAGCCATCTTGTAAAGATAAGACGTGACAGGAAGATGGCGGTAAACAGGGAGCATATGATACCGATGATCAGTGTTGTGGCAAATCCTTGCACGGGGCCTGATCCGAAGACATAGAGGACAATACCGGTGAGCAATGTTGTGATGTTGCCGTCCACAATGGCGGAATAGGCATTTTTATACCCGTCGGAGATTGCCAGGCGCAGGCCTTTCCCTGCCCGGAGTTCTTCCAGGATACGTTCATAGATGATCACGTTGGCATCCACGGCCATACCGAGGGTAAGCACGATACCGGCGATACCCGGCAATGTGAGCACCGCCCCCAGTGAAGCCAGCACCCCGAGGATAAAGAAGATGTTGGCTACCAGGGCCAGGTCGGCCACGAACCCTGCCCTGCTGTAGTAAAATGCCATGTAGATAAGTACCACGACAAAAGCGATCAGGAAGGAGGTGAAGCCGGCATTGATGGCCTCCCGCCCAAGTGACGGACCGACCACGGCCTCTTCGACAATGCGTGCAGGGGCGGGCAGCGAGCCGGCCCTGAGGATATTGGCCATGTCCTGTGCTTCCTGGACAGTGAATTGTCCGGAGATCTGCGAACGCCCACCGGCGATCTCCGACTGGACAGTGGGGAATGAATACACATAATCGTCGAGCACGATGGCAATGGAACGTCCGATGTTGTCGGCTGTGAGCCGG
The DNA here is from genome assembly GCA_007125585.1 of Bacteroidales bacterium. Classification (GTDB taxonomy): domain Bacteria; phylum Bacteroidota; class Bacteroidia; order Bacteroidales; family UBA7960; genus PUPG01. The sequence continues at coordinate 5,047 of SLCY01000092.1, read as the reverse complement.
CGCCAAACCCTGGCACCTTCGGTGTTCATAGACATGTTGATCTCCACCTGTCCCATCGGACTGAAGTCTTGCCGCGCATCGGTGATCACCTCACCGGTAAGCGGCGCGGTACGGTCACGCGTTGTTTCCCTGATGGCCACAAGTTCATGGGTGTTCTCAGAGCCCCTGACAGGTTTGACATTCCAGTACAAGCGCAGGTTGCGAGGGAAGATGTTTTGTATCTGCGGCTGCTTCAGCATGCCGTTGACCCTGGCAGTATCCTGTACCTGGGCATAACCCACAACAGGCCCTTGTCCGGGGCGCATGTTGCCTGCCCTGTCCTGCATGAAGTTGGGCGAAAGGAAGGCAAACAAGGGGTTGTCCCTGGCGAAATCCTCAAACTCTTCCAGGTCGTCAAAGTCATCTCTCAACAGTTCTTCTATACTCAGGCTGTCATCAGGATCAAGCTCTTCCAGCTCATCAGCAAAGAGGTCTTCTAACCCGGCAGGGTCTTCTGCAAGTTCGTCGCCTGCCAACTCTTCCTCTGTGGCGGGGTCAGGATCTATATCCCCGGCACGCATGTCGGCCAGGCGCTCATTGGCATCCCAGAAATATTCATAGATTTCGGCAAATTCATAGGTCTCCCAGAATTCAAGTTTTGCGGTACCCTGTAGAAGGCGGCGGACCCGTTCCGGTTCCTTGATGCCCGGGAGTTCAATGAGGATGCGGCCGGTGGCTGCCAGCCGCTGGATGTTGGGCTGCGCCACACCAAAACGGTCGATACGCGTGCGCAAGATCTGGAAAGAACGATCCACCGCCAGATCCACCTCACGTCGAAGCACCCGCAGGACCTCTTCATTGGTAGAGGTAACGGAGATACGGTCGCGCATCTCCGGGGTGCTGAAAAAATAGGCCAGGCTGGCGTTCGGATCCTCCTCCTCAAAGGCTCTTCCAAAGAGGTTAATAAAATCATCACGGCTTGTACGCTGCATTTCCAGGGCCTTGTCCATGGCTGCCTGAAACGTCTGGTCGGTGGGATTGCCCGCAAGCGCCCTTACAATGGCCGGCACGGATATCTCCAGGGTTACGTTCATCCCACCACGAAGGTCAAGCCCCAGATTCAACTCCCTCTCCTTTGTTTCACGAAAGGTGTACTGGCGAATGCCCAGGTTGTACACAGGAACGGTCATTATGGAGTCCAGATAGAACTGTTCTTCTACACGCGCTATGGAATCCAGCAAAAGACGCCCCAACAACTCATCACCACGAGCCAGGGAACGCGCCTGCTCCACAAACCTCTCACTGCGTGCATAATCGCGCGCATCACGCTCTACCCTGTTGGCAACATAGGTGAAAGAAAGCTGGTAAAGACATACCAAAGCAAAAGCGATGGCAAAAAACCTTATTAAACCTTTATTCTGCATGTTCTGGCACTTTATATTTTCATTTCAAAAACGACCGCAAAGGTAATTGATTTTTTTTGTAAAGGAAAATATATACGATAGAATTATTGTTGAATGGTGGAGTTGTTGAAGGAGCGTCCCGGGAGTTGGTCCGTGAAGGTATCAGGTTCAATGCCCTAAGACAAGTCTTTTGCCGGGGTAGTCGATGACGGCATTCAGCTTGACAAGCAGGTCGCCACCAAGCACCATGTCAATTCTCGGAAGGTCGTAAACTGCATAGGATGCATTGATGGGTGCCATGTCGATCAGAACAATATCAAGGTCTATGAGCTCTTGATTTCCAATGGCTATCTTCGGTATGGAGGTCACATAGGTCTTAATCCGGCCGGCGCCCAGGCCTGTAAAAAACTTATCGAATGGTTTGATGTCCGGATTGTCAAGGTAATATTGCGCCCGTGAAAGGTCCATGATGGTTTTTGAGGCACCTGTATCGATCAATACATTGGCTTTATATCCGTTGATGAACGCATGCAACATCAGATGAAAGCCATCAGGTTCAATAGGTATTAATGTCAGCGGGATAGCGTTCATGTTCGATCTGCCATAAAGCAAAAGAGAGCCGGTGATATAAGCCTTGGCAACAGGTCTCTTTGGTATATGTTAATTGCCGGGAGCTGGCTGTTCATGGTTTCAGGCAGAGAATGCCCTGATCATCGCAAGGGAGATCTCGGCAGGCAACCTGCCGATCAGGTCAGTTCAGCGTATGTTCTTTATGAATGATCTTCATGCCCTTATGGATGGCTTCCTCATTGAGCGGGATCAGATGATGGTAGCGTTCGGGCAACACTTTTTCGAGACCTTTGATCACATTCTTCAGCTCTATGATGGGCTTTACCTCAAGAAGTCCACCGATGACGATCATGTTGAAGACCTTGGTATTGTTCATTTTTACCGACTCGTCATAGGCGGCAATGGAGCAGATGTTGATATCGGTCCTCTTAGGTTTGCGTGTCATGCCATTTTCTTCGTAAATCAGGAGTCCGCCGGGTTTTACGGCATCTTCAAATTTATCCATCGACGGCTGGTTCAACACGATGGCCGTGTCGAACTGCGTCAACACCGGCGAACTGATCTGTTCATCGCTGATGATGGCCGTGCAGTTGGCTGTTCCGCCTCTCATTTCGGGGCCATATGATGGCATCCAGCTCACCTCCTTGCCCTGCATGACACCACTGTAGCAGATGATCTGTCCCATCGAGAGCACCCCCTGTCCGCCAAATCCGGCAATGATAATTTCTTCTGTCATAATGATGGTTGATTTGATGTTTTTATTTTCACTCACTGCTTCTCCGGGGGTACTTTGATATCGCCCAGGGGATAGAAAGGAAACATGTTCTCTTCCATCCACTTGTTCGATTGCACAGGGGTCATTTTCCAACCCGACGGACAATTGGATACGATTTCCACGAAGCAGGTCCCCTTGTTGAGCTTTTGATATTCGAGTGCTTTCTTCAGGGCCCTTTTTGCTTTTCGCACATTTGCCGGGGCATGCACTGCCTGGCGGGTCACAAAATAGGTTCCCGGCAGTTGAGCCACCAGCTCTGTAATTTTCAAGGGGTTACCCATGGTGGCCACATCTCTTCCGCGTGGTGACGTGGAGCTTTTCATGCCGGCCAGTGTCGTCGGTGCCATCTGACCGCCCGTCATACCATATATGCCATTATTGATGAACACGATCAGGATGCTCTCACCACGGTTGCATGCATGGATGGTTTCAGCAGTCCCGATGGCAGCGAGGTCTCCATCGCCCTGATAGGTGAAGACATATTTTTCGGGCAGTACACGCTTGATACCTGTAGCCACGGCAGGTGCACGGCCGTGGGCTGCCTCCTGCATGTCCACATCAAAATAATAGTATGCCAGCACAGAGCATCCTACCGGTGCCACGCCAATGGTGTCGCCCTGGATCCCCAGCTCGCCAATCACCTCTGCCAAGATACGATGGGCAGTGCCATGACCGCATCCGGGGCAATAGTGCAACACGCGGTCGGTCATCACGCTGGTTTTCTCGTAAACCAGGTTTTCGGGTGTAATCATATTGCTTTCAGACATAGTTATCCTCCAATGATTTTTTGTTCCAATGCTTCCAATATTTCATCCGGGCTGGGGATCATGCCCCCAAAACGTCCGTAAAATTTAACCGGCACCTTGCCGTTGACAGCCAGCCTGACATCTTCAACCATCTGGCCGGCATTCATCTCGACGGTCAGAATGCCTTTCACCTGATCTGCAAGGCCATTGATCGCATCCGCAGGAAAAGGGTACAAGGTCTGGGGCCGCAGAAGGCCAACTTTGATCCCCCTGGCACGTGCCATTTCCATGGCCTTGCGGGTGATACGGGCACAAGAGCCGTAAGCAGCAAAAAGGTATTCCGCATCTTCACAACCATAGGTCTCATAACGCACTTCGTTCTTTTCCACTTCACGGTACTTCGCTTGTAAACGCAGGTTGACCTTTTCCTGCTCTTCCGACTGAAGCTGCAGGGAGGTGACGATCACGCTGTCCTTATCCGGTTTCTTGCCCAGCGTAGCCCACTCAAACTCCACGTCAAGACGAGGCTGTTGCTCGAACAACTCCACCTTCTCCATCATCTGGCCGATAATGCCGTCAGAAAGGATCATTACCGGATTACGGTATTTAAAGGCGAGCTCAAAGCCCAGCCTGACATAATCGACACTTTCCTGGACCGTGGCAGGGGCCAGCACGATGAGTTTGTAATCGCCGTGGCCGCCCCCCTTCACCGCTTGGAAATAGTCTGATTGCGAAGGTTGTATGGTGCCGAGGCCGGGGCCTGCACGGACAACATTCACCACAAGACAAGGGAGCTCAGCACCCGCTATGTATGACAGCCCTTCCATCTTCAAACTGATCCCGGGACTGGACGAGGAGGTCATCGCACGCTTGCCGCAACCGGCTGCACCATATACCATATTGATGGCCGCAATCTCACTTTCGGCCTGGAGCACCTGCATCCCCGTCCGGTCAACAGGATTCTCCCGCATCAAATATTCGATCACCTCCGACTGCGGCGTAATGGGATAACCAAAATAAGCATCGGCACCCGCACGAATGGCAGCCTCTGCCAACGCTTCATTGCCTTTCATTAATCGTAACTCTTTCATCGTTTATAACCCTTGAATGTTTACATATTTTAGCAGATCAGCACTCCCTGGTGTTAAGCGTGGTCCCTTGCGTTAATGCCCCCTGCGCCTGATCATCACTTCTCCACCCCCGCCAGGGATTCATTTTGCCTTCCGTTTCTCACGGTAAACAGTGATCACCGCATCCGGACAAACAACAGCACAGTTGGCACATCCAATGCACTCCGAATTAACTTTAACAACATAATGGTAGCCCTTGCTGTTGACCTCACTGCTCAGAGCCAGCACTTCATTGGGGCATGCAGACAAACAAATCTCGCAACCCTTGCACTTTTCTATGTTGATGACAACATCTCCTTTTCTCGCCATTGCCGTAATAATTTATAGAAAATCCTATCGTTTTATGAAAAATGACCTTTGCAGAAACATCCACATTGTATTTTACAAAATGGCTGTTTACAGAATGAACTGCTTCGTCTATATATAAAATTTTTTCATGTATCT
>SLCY01000051.1 GCA_007125585.1 Bacteroidales bacterium | reverse complement strand
TTTTTTTCATTCGAAATTACACACAGACGAATGAAAAAAGATCATGTGAAAGCGAAGCGGTTCCTCCTGTACACCAGCATTTTGTATATTGTTTTTTTACAAAATGATGGTGTTTTTTTACAGGAGAAATATACATGAATTTTTTTCATGTGAACCAAGCCATGACGGTAACCGGTGAGGCATGCGGTTTGTTTTTTCTTTGAAACACCTATCTTTGTGACCCCCTATGTCCCCGCTTTATTGATGAAAATACACCCTTCATCTTTGCGCATTGCCTTGTTTGTCCTGCTTTCATTGCTGGTTACAGGCTGTATGGTGATGGTCCTTGTATATAGTCCGGTAGAGATGGTGGGTATCCTTGGGCTTCGGAACAGTTACCTCATCGTATTTTTTGTTTCCCTGATCGGGGCCTTCACCTCCTTCACTACTTTAACGACCTATCCGGTGGTTGTTGCCATGGCGGCAGGCCACCCGCACCCTTTTGCTATCGGGGTCGTCGCCGGCCTGGGATTGTCAGCCGGCGATATTTTATTCTATTATTTTGGGTTTGCCGCCAGGGAACTGGCGGGGGGCTCACTCGAAAAACGGCTTGAAAAAATCCTGCAGCGCCTGACAAGACTGCCACAGATTGCAATACAGGCTTTTATATATTTTTATGTGGCTTTTACCCCGTTTCCGAATAACCTGTTGACCGGGATCCTGGCGTTTACGGGATATCCTTTCCGGAAGGTCGTTGTCCCGCTGGTTTTGGGCGATATCACCTTGCCTGCCCTGGTGGCCGTGCTGGTATCAAGGAGTTTGATATAGGTGAATGGTGGATGTTTGTCCGGTTATTTTTCCCATGAAACAGCAGTGACACCTTTGATCAGGAACAGTCTTTCAATGACCCTGGCCCCGATCTCGGGCTGTTTGTATTTTACCAGGAAACGGATTTTTATTTCGCCGTCCTGCGTAACTGCTTCGATGTCATAGCCTTTTATCTGAAAGCCCATAAGGGTGATCTGTTCACGGGAGCTTTCATAAAAGGAGATCCCGCCTGTGCCTTTCAGGAAGATCTCCCCGTAATGTTCCGATTTGATGTCGATCTTGTGTAGTACGAACAAGGCAAAGAGCACCAGTGCGGTGGCGATGATCGCCAAAAAATATTGCCCCAGACCGGTGGTGATCCCTATGGCAGCGACCACCCATATAGAGGCAGCAGTGGTAAGGCCCATGACGTGGTCCTTGCCCTTTAAAATCGTCCCTGCCCCCAGAAAGCCTATGCCCGTAATGACTCCAGCTGCCGCCCGGGCCGGGTCCATTGCCAGAATGTCCCCGCCATCGCGGACAAGGGCTGCCTGCAGCTCTTCAAACGCAACGATGATAAGCGCCGCACCAAGACACACCAAAATGTGCGTCCTCAGTCCGGCCGGCCGGCCATGAATTTCCCGTTCCAGGCCCACCAATGCACCCAGAACAGTCGCCAACAACAATTGCACCACCAGGTGCCAGTCCCAGATTATGTTGACCATTGCCTTTTACTTGTTAATTTTGCTTTGTAAAATTAGGAAATCTTTTGTCAAAGAAAAATACCGGTCATCAAAAAGCCGTACGAAGGTTAAAAAACATAATGCGACCCGTCTGTTATCCGAATAAAGTGATGAACAACCCTTTCAAACCCATGCCAGCAGAAAGTTTATCTGAAGAGATTGTGTTGGGCGACAACCTGCCTTCAGGAACCTTCCACCTGCATTCACGTTTCAGGGATGTGGCGAACTTCGCCGGTCAAGGCAATGATATGGTTTATGTTACCACCAAAGAGCAAAACATGTCGGCCAACGGGATCTGTATAAAGAATGGCAGCCTCCCGGGATCCGTATCATTGACCATTGAGAATGACCATGTTCTCTTCGGTAAAGAGAAAATCAACAGGCATCAAACAGCCACCTACTGCTCACAGTTGTCATTTCATGAAATACATTGCGGTGAATTTGAACGCTATCTCCTCGAAATACCCGAGAAACACGGGGCACTGTTTGCGCCCCACAGCCTGCTTTTTCTACTGCAGCCCGACAGGTGCAGGAATTTTTCCGGGGGGTTTGACATTCATTTCATGGACAATGCCTTGAAGGCCGCAGATCGCCTTTTGGCGAAAAATACAAAAGAAGCTGTCGGCTTATTAAAAGGGACAGGGAGAGGGCTGACCCCGGCAGGGGATGATTTTATCGCGGGATTGCTTTTAGGGCTGCATTTTACCGCGTTCAAAGAAAAGGAGAGCTTGTCGGATCTGCAAAACGCCATATATCAGGCAGCCTGCGGAGACAATCCCCTTGTCAATTCCTTTCTGCGGCATGCTAAAGAGGGCCATTACTTCTACTTGTTTAAAAATTTTGTATATTCATCACCCCAAAAAAAGAAAGCCACTGAAAGCCTGAAGATGCTGCTTACAATGGGTGCCACGTCCGGGGCAGACCTGTTGTCCGGATATATTTTTTCTGTCAAACACAAAATTGGGATATGGTTCTGAAAGGTGTTACAAAGAGGGGTGTTTATTATGATTCGGTGACATTGATGATCGTTTCAAAACGCATCAACGAGATGGAGGGTGTGACAGATTCTTCTGTGGTGATGGGCACCCGTGAAAACAAGGCGATCCTGAAGGCTGCAGGGCTGCTGGTGCCTGAATTTTCGCCGGCGACAGACACTGACTTGCTGATCAGCATCAAAGCGGGATCGGAGGATGTTGCTGCGCGGGCCGTTGAAGAAGCGGAGACCCTTCTTGGGGAGGTGACGAAAAAGCAGGGCCGTCAGTCTGCTTCTGCCCCCCGGAGTTGGACACAGGCCATGGAGCAACTTGAAGGTGCTAACCTTGCGCTTGTTTCCATCGCCGGACGATATGCCGCCGCAGAGGCCAGGAAAGCCCTGGAGCAGGGGCTGCATGTGATGCTTTTTTCCGATAACGTAAGCATCGAAGAGGAGGTGGTGCTCAAATCGTATGCAAAAAGCAAGGGCCTGTTGATGATGGGCCCCGATTGTGGCACCGCGATCATCAACGGTGTGCCGCTTGCTTTTGGCAATGTGGCCGGCAGGGGCCATATCGGTATTGTGGCTGCATCCGGAACGGGATTGCAGGAGACCAGCAGCATCATTTCCAACCATGGCGCCGGCATATCCCAGGCCATCGGCACAGGTGGCAGAGATGTGAAAAAGGAGGTCGGGGGCATGATGTTCATCGAAGCACTGAAAGCCTTGAATAACGATGAGGACACCCATTGTATCCTTCTGATAAGCAAACCCCCCGACAATGAGGTCCTTGAAAAGATTGCCGTGGAGATCCGGCGCGTCAAAAAACCCGTCGTCGCGATTTTTATTGGCGGAAACCTTGAGCAGGTCCGCCGTTCAGGCGCCATCCCGGTGGCTGACCTGGAGGAGGCGGCACTGGTGGCAACAAACATTTCACGGGGTGAGGACGTTCAAATAGTCAAAGAGAAGTTGACAGAGAGGGAAAATGAAATATCCGTGCTGGCCGAAAAGCTGTCGACAGGCAGAAAAGGCAGGTTCGTACGTGGACTGTTCAGCGGGGGAACCCTGTGCGATGAGGCACAGCTGCTGCTGAAAGGGGCAGCAGGATATGTGTGGAGCAACACACCCTTGCACGATGACTACCGGTTAAAGGATCCCTGGAAGAGCAAGGGCCATACCGTCATCGACATGGGTGAGGATGCATTTACCACAGGAAGGCCCCATCCCATGATCGACTTCTCTCTTCGAAACAAAAGGATCGGTGAGGAGGCTGCAGACAAAGAGGTGGCTGTCATTCTTTTTGACGTGGTCCTGGGCCACGGGGCCCACCTGTCGCCTGCTGATGAACTGGTCCCGGCAATCAGGGAAGCAACAGCGGCAGCTCCCGGACTGTTATTCGTTTGTTCGGTAACAGGTACCGATGGTGACCCGCAAAACAGAAGAAATGTGATACAACAGCTTGAAAATGCCGGCGTTGTCGTAATGCGTTCGAATAGTGCCGCTGCCATGCTGACAGGTAAAATAATACAGAACATTGCCCGATAAATCGCCTGACCATGTCAATAAACGACCTTTTTAATAAACCGCTGAAGGTGATCAACGCAGGACTGTTGTCTTTCAGGGAGGACCTCGACCAGCTTGGTGTGGATGCCATTCAGCTTCAATGGAAACCCCCTGTTGATGTCGACAGCAAGGCGATTGAAAAGATCGCTTCAAACAGGGACAGGACAGATGCGGCCAATGCCAGGGCCCTCAATATCGTTTTGGAAGGCAAACCCATGCTGACCGGATTGGATGTTGCCGAAAAAGTCATCCCGCGGATGAGAAAGAACCTGATCCTGCATTCAGGGCCGCCCATTGCCTGGGACAGGATGTGCGGGCCGACGCGCGGTGCGGTCATCGGCGCACTTATCTACGAGGGCATGGCCGGTACGGTGGAGGAAGCCAAAAAACTTGCATCCTCCGGAGAGGTAGAATTTGCACCCTGCCACGAACATTCTGCTGTCGGACCCATGGCAGGCATTGTCTCGGCATCCATGCCGGTGTTCATTGTAGAGAATGAGGCCCATGGCAATGTTGCTTTTTGTACCCTGAACGAAGGACTTGGCAAGGTGCTGCGTTACGGCGCTTATGCCCCGGAGGTGATTCAAAGACTCAAATGGATGGAGGAAGGGCTGTATCCCGTGCTGAGGTCTGCTGTTGAACGGCTTGGAAAGGTTGACCTGAAAAACATCATTGCGCAGGCGCTGCATATGGGCGATGAGGTACACAACCGCAATCGCGCGGCCAACTCGCTGTTTTACAGAACGGTGGCGCCTGCTGTTGTGGAAACAGCCCCCAATAAAGAGGCTGCCGTCAGTGTGCTGGACTTCATCAACGGGAATGATCACTTTTTCCTGAACCTGTCCATGCCCGCCGCCAAATGCTGCCTCGACGCTGCCCGTAATATTCCCTGCAGCAGCCTCGTGCTGGTGATGGCACGCAACGGGACAGATTTTGGTGTTCAGCTTGCCGGGACCGGCGACAAATGGTTTACAGGAGAAGCCCTGGTCCCCGACGCGCTCTTCTTTCCCGGTTATACCAAAGCGGATGCAAATCCTGATATCGGAGACAGCTCTGTAACCGAGACCGTTGGCCTGGGAGGCTTCGCCATCGCGGCATCCCCCGCCATCGTGCAATTCGTTGGCGGAACAGCCGAAGATGCCTTCCAGTATACCATGGATATGTACGAGATCACTGCAGGCGAAAACAACGTCTACCAGATCCCCTATCTTAACTTCCGCGGCACCCCCACAGGCATCGATGTGCGTAAGGTGATCGAAAAAAATATCACCCCCTTCATTGATACGGGGGTGGCCCATAAAAATCCCGGGGTGGGACAAGTGGGTGCCGGGGTGTTAAGCGCCCCGATGGAACCGTTCAGGAAAGCCTTCGAAGGACTGGCCCGGGCAATGAGCTGATAAGCAAAAGAGAGAATACCCAAACTTATTTATATTCAATTGTTCACAAAAAAATGTTTTAACCATGAATGCAGAAGAATTATTTAAGATGATGAAGGATGTAAAGATCCACGATTTAACACAAACATTGAGCGTACACACCCCACCCTGGCCAAGCTATGTGCCGTTGCAGCTGCAATATTTCAAACGGATCGCCGGCGCCCATATGGGGCAGGGGGCCAATGGCCAGATTATGACAAGCAGCCATCATGTGGGAACCCATATTGACGGTGAGATACATTTCCATTCGAGCGGACGCTCTATCGGCGACACCCCGCTCGATTTCTGGTATGGCCCGGGCGTCGTTGTGGATATTTCGGATGAAGTGGAGGATTATAGCCTTTACTCTCCGGAGATGTTGATGCGGAAGGCGGAGATCAAAGAGGGCGACATACTGATCATCAATACGGGGTACCACAGGTATGGATGGGATCAGCCGGAGTCTGACGAAGTGCGTTACTTCGTAAAGCACCCCGGGCCGGATCCCGACTTCCACCAGTGGGCCCTCGACATGAAGATAAAATGGATCGGTGTAGATTGCGGCAGTGCCGACCACCCGATGAATACCATCATCCGTGACTGGCACCCCAAACCTTTTCAGGAAGCGGAGGCAAAGCTGAAAGAGAAGTATGGGAAAGCATGGGACGAGATGTTCCCGCTTGAGGAATATTACCAGGTGATGCATCTTAAACTCTTTCCCAAAGGATTGGTGCACGCCGAAAATGTGGGTGGTGAGATCAACAATGTAAGCAACAAAAGGGTGTGGATCGGACTGTTCCCCCTCAAAGGCATTGAGATGGAGTCGTCGATGTGCAGGATGATCGCCATCGAGGGATGATTGTTTACAACGGCAGGGCTTAATAGTGCTGAAGTGCCCGGTCCTGATGCTGAACAAACAAACTGTTTTTAAAAAAACCTGAACCATGGCTATCCCCTATGAATTTGGTTACGAAAAGCCGGCCACCCTTGAAGATGCTTTACAGCTTCTTGACAATAAGGATATGATTGCCAGGCTACTGGCCGGTGGCACCGACCTGGCCAATGAAATAAAGCAGGGTTTCCGGGTGCCGGAGCTCCTCATAGACATCAAAGGCCTCGATGCCCTGGAGAAGATTGAAACTGTGGGCAACAGGCTGCACATCGGTGCGCTGGTCACTTTTGACATGATCCGCAGGTCGAGGCTGATCCGCGACAACGCCTATATCCTTTATGAGGCGGCAGGCCTGGTTGCCTCGTCAGGTATACGAAACCGTGCCACCATGGTGGGAAACATCTGTTCGGCGGTCGCCTGCATGGACAGTGCCGCTCCCCTGCTGGTGCATGATGCCGTTATACACTGCCTGAGCAAAGAGGGTGCAAGGGAAGTGCCTGTTCAAAAGTGGTTCGTTGACAACAGGAAAACACTGATCAGGGAAAACGAGATGGTGACCCATGTGAGCCTGTCCTTGCCAGAAATAAAGCATGCCGGTGCATATCAGAAGATGATGCGTTATGCGGGCGAGGACCTGGCGCAGGCCAATGTCGGGGTGCTGCTTTTTGCCGATGGCACGTGCCATGTGGCCTTCGGCTCAGTTGGCCCGGTGCCGAAACGTTCACCAAAACTGGAAGCACACCTTAAAGCCAAAGAAACCGGTGCCGAAAGCATCGCCGAAGCAAAGGAGATGATCGACAGCATCATAAAACCCATTACCGACGTAAGGGCATCCAAAGAATACCGGATGCACATGACCAAGGTAATGTTTGAACGTGCAATGACCGCTGCTGTGGAACGCTTGAAGAAACCGAAACTGATCGGAGGGTAAACAGGGCGTCAAAAAACGGGAGTCAACACACAAGGTGCTGAAAAACAAACGGCTGTAAAAATATAAACAGATGAAAAAGATATCCTTTACCCTGAATGGAGAGCATCGGCACGTATATGTGGCGCCCAGTGATATGCTGCTGGAAGTGCTACGTTACAAAATGGGGGTAAAAAGTCCCAAGTGTGGTTGTGATACTGGCGATTGCGGTGCATGTACCGTGATCCTGGATGGCAGGGCAGTCAGGAGCTGCCTGATCTTCGCCATAGAGGTGGATGGTCAGGAGGTCCTGACGCTTGAGGGCATTTCGCAGGATGGGCTGACCCCCCTGCAAAAGGTTCTGGTGGAGCGAAATGCATTCCAGTGCGGCTATTGTGCGCCGGGCATGATACTGTCGGCCACCGGGCTGATCTCTGAGATCCCGCACCCTTCCGAACATGAGATCAAAGAGGCCATTGCAGGCAACTTATGCCGTTGCACAGGTTACCAGCCTGTCATTGATGCCATCAAAGAAGTCACCAAAAAGCATTAAGTCATGGAAGAGCTAAAATATGTAGGACAGTCGGCTGTCCGTGTTGACGGAAAGGAAAAGGTTTCAGGCGCTGCACTTTTCACCGATGACCTGGAGTTCGGTCCCGACCTGCTCTATGCGGAAATCGTTGAAGGCCCTCACGCACATGCCATGATCAACAGCATTGACACCTCTGAAGCCGAAAAAGTGCCTGAGGTGCTTTGCGTTGTGACCGGCAAGGACTTCCCGTACAACTTCGGACTTTACATGAAAGATCGTTTTATCTTTGCGCAGGACAGGGTCCGGTTTTTCGGTGAACAGATCGCTGCCGTGGTGGCACGCACCCCGCAGGCCGCGAAAAAGGCGGCCAGGCTGGTGAAGGTCAACTATTCGCCGCTGCCCAAGGTGATCAACCCGCTGGATGCCTTTAAGGCCGATGCCGACCTTATCCATCCTGACCTGAAACATTACGAGCACGTCCCGTGGTTCTTCCCTAAACCGGACTCCAACGTCGCCCACCACCGGAAAATCCGCAAGGGGGATGTTGAAAAAGGCTTTGCCGAAGCCGATTATGTTCTGGATGACACCTATGATGTTCCGCGTTATGCACATTGCGCCATCGAATTCCATGCCGCCGTTGCAAAATATGACCATTCGGGCAGGCTGACAGTCTATGCCTCTTCACAGTCGCCCCATACCCAGCGAAACCTTTTTGCCAGCGCGCTTGCGCCATTAGGGATCAGGCACAATGACGTGCGTGTTATCGCGCCGCATGTAGGGGGTGGGTTTGGCTCCAAAGCGGGCGTGACAATGGAGATCATCGCTGCCGCAATCGCTACCAGGGTTCAGGGCCACCCGGTCAAGGTGCTGTGGAACCGGGAGCGTGAATTCTATAACACCTACCAGCGCCTCGGCGTCGTTGCCAGGCTAAAGGTCGGCGTGAAGAAAGACGGGCGCATCACCGCATTGCACCATGAACTCTACTGGGATGCCGGCGCTTATGTTGAATACGGTGCCAATGTCGTAAATGCAGTGGGACTGTCGGCCATCGGCCCCTATCGTGTGGAAAATGCTTCCATAGACTCTTATTGTATCTATACCAACCTGCCGCCCGGTGGTCCTTACCGGGGATTTGGCTATTCTGAGTTTCTGTTTGGGCTGGAGTCGCATATGGAACGCATCGCCGTGCACCTAGGCATTGACCCGCCGGAGATCCGCCGCCGAAACGCAATACGGACGGGCGACCTGACAGCGTATGGGGCGAAGATGAACCCAAACGGACTGCATCATGCCATTGACGCCGTGGCAAAAAAGATCAAATGGCACGAAAAACCTAAGCCTTCCGGCCCCAACATGGCAGTGGGGATGGGATTTTCCCTTTTCTGGAAAGCCCCCGCCATGCCACCCAACGCATCTTCATCTTGCTTTCTGAAATTCAACGAAGATGCCAGTATCAACCTCCTGGTATCAGGAATGGACCTGGGACAGGGCTTCCTGACTGTGATGGCCCAGATCGCCGCAGAGGTCCTCTCGGTGCCTGTTTCAAAAATCCGGACAGAAAACCCGGATACCGACAGAAACCCTTATGAGTGGCAAACTGTCGCATCGCACGTAACATGGGGTTGCGGCAATGCCGTGAAACTTGCCGCGCTCGATGCCCGCGATCAAATATTCTCACTGGTGGCACGAACGCAACATTTGCCAAAAGAGGCACTGTATCTGGAAGATGAAACGGTTAGGTGCAAAACACAACCTGACTTTGCATTGCCTTTAAAAGACTTTGTAATCCACGGTATTCTGATGAATGATGGTACCTTTAAAGGCGGGCCAGTCATGGGCCGGGGCATGTTCATGCCCGAATATGCCTCTGCAAAGGCTGACCCGGAAACCAGCCAGGGCGGGCATCCCAATGTACACTACACCGTAGGGGCTGCAGCGGCAATCATCGAGATTGACAAAGAGACCGGGAAGGTGAAGGTGAAAAAAATTGTCGAAGCGGTAGACTGTGGCAAGGCCATAAATCCTCAAATGGTTGAAGCACAGATCACAGGAGGCATTTTACAGGGTATTTCGACGGTGCTCTACGAAGAGATGAAGTTTGACCACCGTGCAAAAATGCTCAATCCCAACTTCACCGACTATAAGATCCCGACAGCCCTGGATATACCTGACGAAGTGGTACCGATCATCATTGAGGTCCCTGAACCGGATGGCCCTTATGGTGCAAGGGGAATGGGCGAACATACGATGATACCGGTCGCACCGGTGATCGCAAACGCCATTGACAATGCGCTGGGCATCAGGGTGACCTCAATGCCTGTCACTGCCGAGAAGATATGCCTGGCGATGATGCGAAAGGCCGATAAAAGGTGAAGCCATCTTAAAGCCTCACGCCCGGCAACTCCTCCCTTCGGACGGAATGACCGGGGCCGGTCTGAGCCCCACGACCAAAACCGGCCGGGGCGTTGTCATGGCAAGAATGCCCCACCGGGGCGAAACCACAGAAAAACGTTAAATCATGAAACCGTTGCAAAACATCAAAGTCCTGGATCTGTCACGGGTGCTTGCCGGTCCTTTCTGTACAATGATCCTCAGCGACCTGGGTGCCGAGGTGGTTAAGGTGGAAGTTCCCGGCACAGGGGATGACGCCCGCTCCTTTGGGCCGTTCAGGAACGGGCAAAGCCTCTATTTCCTCAGTATTAACCGGGGAAAGAAAAGTGTCTCGCTGAACCTTAAGACAGACAGGGGAAAAGCTGTTTTCAGGGATCTTGTAAAACATTTCGATGTGCTGGTGGAAAATTTCCGGCCCGGTACCATGGAAAGGCTGGGCCTTGGTTATGAAACGCTCAGGGGGCTGAATCCCAAGCTGATCTATGCCGCTTCATCCGGGTACGGCCATTCCGGACCCCACTCCAAAAAGGCCTCCTACGATATCCTGGCACAGGCCATGGGTGGCATCATGAGCATCACCGGGTGGCCCGACACGCCCCCAACCCGTGTGGGCATGTCGCTGGGAGACATTACCGCCTCACTGTATGCTGCCATAGGTATACTGGCAGCCCTGCAATACCGCAACGCAACCGGCATAGGGCAAAAAGTGGATGTGTCCATGCTGGATTGCCAGGTGTCTATCCTCGAAAACGCCATCACCCGCTACCAGGTGGAGGGAACCCCCCCGGGGCCTATCGGCAACCGCCATCCCACCATCGCCCCCTTCCAGGCTTTCAAGGCCAGCGACCGCTATTTCGTGGTGGCATGCGGCAACAACTCATTGTGGCAAAGGCTGTGCGAGGCCATCCAGCGACCCGACCTACTGCAGAACGATGCCTTCGCCACCAACGAGCTGCGTACCCAAAACCTGCAGTCGCTTGTGGGGGAGCTTGACAAGACGTTCTGCACAAAGACGGCCGATGAATGGGTGGCTGTCATCGACGGGGCCGGCGTTCCCTGTGGCCCTATCAACACCATTGACAAAGTGCTGACAGAGCCGCAGGTCAACGCGCGAAACATGATCGTGGAAGTGGACGACAAACAGGCCGGCACAGTAAAAATTGCCGGCAATCCCATAAAGATGAGCTTTCTGCAAGACAACGCCTCACGCGGGCCCGCCCCTGAGATAGGGGAACATAACCTCGAGGTGCTTTCCCAGATGCTGGGACTGACGGAGCAAGAGGTCAAGACATTGAAGGACAACGGCGTACTTTAAGAGATGTGCTGATTCTGCCCTGGTGTCGGAAAGAAAAAGCCCAGAAGAAGGATCATCGGCTTTTTGCCGTTGACAAGAAAAACAGGGAAACGCCGTAAGGTCAGGAATACCAGGATGATTGCCTTAAGGGTGGATGGTTCGAGGGATGGTGTTTATGTAAAGGATTAAAAATACAACATCCATAAATATGTTTGCCCTCCATTTATCGCTTTCAGAAACTGTACAGAGGCTCAGGGATGGGGCGTTGCCGCCGGAAGGTTTTATCAATGATCTATGTGACAGGATTGAAGCGGTTGACGGACAAATACAATCCTTGCTGCCGGAACCAAACCGGCGCAAACGTTTGTTGTCGGAGCTTGCTGTGCTGGTCAGGAAGTATCCTGATCCGGGCTTGAGACCGCCCCTCTTTGGCATCCCAGTGGGGGTGAAAGATATTTTTGTTGTTGATGGCTTTGAGACCCGTGCGGGATCCCGGTTGCCGCCTGCAGTGTTTAAAGGGAAGGAGGCTGCCTCCGTTTCTGCACTGAAAAATGCCGGTGCGCTGATCCTTGGGAAAGCCGTTACAACGGAATTTGCCTACTTCCAGCCGGGACCTGTCCGCAATCCGCACAATATTGAGCATACCCCCGGTGGCTCGAGCAGCGGCCCTGCAGCGGCCGTTGCCGCAGGACTGACCCCCCTGGCCCTGGGAACACAGACAATAGGCTCCATCTCCAGGCCGGCATCCTATTGCGGAGTATATGGATTCAAGCCAAGCCTGGGCAGGATCCCCACCAGCGGGGTGATCCCTCTGTCGCCCACCGTCGACCATGTCGGGTTCTTTACACAAGATATCGAAGGGATTGAACTGGTGTGCACATTGTTGGTCGACGACTGGAAACAACCGGTTGACAAAAGCAGACAAACGGTCATTGGCATCCCTGCCGGAGAATACATGAAGCAGGCTGAACCGGAAATATTGCACTGGTTTTTCCGAAAGGCAGAGGAGCTGGAAAGGGCGGGGTTCAGGGTTGTTGAAAAGGACGTTTTTGGTGACATCCTGTCCATCAATGCTGCACACCGGAACATCGTTTCGCGCGACTTTGCAGAAGTTCACCATAACTGGCACCGTGCGTTCACAGAACGCTATGGCCGGCACGCAAAAGAGCTGATCACGGAAGGCAGGAATGTTTCCGGGAAAGCCATTGCGGATGCGCGCAACTTGCAGGCTGAAATAAAAAATCGTTTGGAACAGGTTACCCACAAAGAGGGGATAGCTCTCTGGCTCAGCCCTTCTTCGGTTGATACAGCGCCCAAGGGATTGCATTCGACAGGCAGTCCGCTGATGAACCTGCCATGGACCTTTCTGGGGGTGCCGACCCTGTCGATCCCTGCCGGAATGAATGGCGGCGGACTTCCGCTGGGCTTGCAGGCTGCTGCCTTGCAGGGCCATGATGAATGGCTGATAAGGTGGAGCAAGGAGTTGATATTGAGATAGCCTAATGCTTGCTGCCGGCCATCTGCCGCAGGATATACACTTTCAGGATGTTGCTTCAGTGTTCCTGTCCCTCAGGCAACAACCCTTAAACTTTCAAACCTATTTTTCAAAATACAAACAGATGAAAGAGGCCAGTTACTATACGGTGAGGGCAGAACAAACAGTTCAGTGCGGCCTCTGTCCGCATGGCTGTATGCTCCGCCCCGGCCAGACCGGGCGCTGCCGGGTGCGGCGCAATGACGGGGGCCGTTTGATCGCCGATACGTATGGCGTGGTGTCGGCGCTCCACATGGACCCCATCCGGAAAAAGCCGTTGTACCGGTATTTCCCCGAAAGCCAGGTATTGTCGCTGGGAAGCTACGGGTGCAACTTCCGGTGTGCATGGTGCCAGAATGCAGACATATCGCAGTGCGGAACCGGGCGGGCTTCCGGTACCCGCCGCATCGAACCGCAAGAGATCGTTGACAGAATGTTGAGGTCCGACAGTATCGGGCTCGCATATACATATAACGAGCCCACTGTGTGGTATGAGTTCATGGTCGATACCGCAGGGTTGGTGTACGGGGCAGGGATGAAAAATGTGGTGGTGACCAACGGGTTTATCAATAAGGAGCCTCTTGATGAGTTGCTGCGGGTAAGCCATGCTTTCAATGTTGACCTGAAATCGTTCAGTGACGCTTTTTACCGGCAATATACCGGTGGAAAGCTGCAGCCGGTTCTTGACACAATGCATGCAATCGTTTCCGCGGGCCTCCACCTGGAAATCGCATTTTTGGTAATACCCGAGCTGAATGACGATACGGACCTTTTTGTTCAAATGGTCCGCTGGATCCGCAGGGAGCTCGGGAAGGATGTCGTGTTGCACATCAACCGCTATTTCCCCTCATGGAAGCATGCCGCCCCGCCAACCCCCATCGCGTTGATGAACAGGATGAAATCAATGGCCGGTGAAGAGCTGTCGCACGTATACCTGGGAAACGTCAGGTGAATGGCAAAACGAAAAACCGCCTGTCGGCTTTCCCAACAAGCGGTTTTTTTGATTGCCACACGTTTGTGCAAGCCCGTTATACGGGTTGCCTTGCGGTGTTGGTCTGTTTAGGGCTTCTCCAGGTCATAGATGCTTTCAACCTGCGAAGCGCTAAGTGCAGTATTGTAAATGCGGATATCGTCGAGGACACCCTGGAAGTATCCGCCCCAGTTTACAAAGAAGTCTCCTTCGTCGGTCGTATACACATCGGTGGGCAGGTCCTGGCCGATGGTCAGGTTGATGGGCTCATCGAGCGCAATGGCTGTGCCCGGGGTATTGTCCCAGAGGTGTACCTGCGTGCCGTCGAGATAGAACCCCATCTCACCGTCTTTATAGGTAACAGCCACATGGTACCATTCGCCGAGATTGATTTCGGGTGATACGTTGTCGCGGTCGTGCCATACCGGATCTCCCTCATGCAGTGCCTTAATGGTGAAGAACACCTTCGGCGAATCCTGCAGCTGCAGCTTGTATCCGTTCCAGCGGTTCAGCGACACCATGTAGTTGTTTGCCCAGGGCTCGGCGAGATCGTCAGGCTTCATCCACAGGGAGATGCTGATCTCTTGCGGGTTGAGTTGTGTGCTGAACGGGATCTCCACATTGGCTCCTTCGTTGAAGTAGAGCGCCTGGTTTTCATTTCCGTAGCGGTCGGTGGCCCACTGCGGGGAGCCTTCTCCCCAGTGGCTGTGTCCGGTCTTAAACTCTCCGTTGAAGTTGTTGCCGGAGAAGTCCATCACCTGGGTGCCCTCGCCCTCGTTAAAGGTCCAGTGGCCGACAAGTGCCTCCGGGGCAATGGGTACCACCTTGGCTGCTTCATAGTCCTGGATGGCCTGATCCAGGGCGATCACCACATTGTCGACCTCTGTCTGTGTAGCGTTCTCGTCATCGTAGACAGCTTTGGCAAGATCGATCACCTCCTGCAGGGCAGCCTGGGAACCATACTGGTACTGTCCTTCGGCCGTCCCCTCGGTGGTGTTCTCGATAAGGCCTTCCGCTTCCTGGATCAAGGTAGCCAGTTCGGTCTTGTCAACAACAATGTCGTCATCATCATCATCGTCGCTGCATGCCGGGAAAGTCATTAAACCACCCGCGATCAGCGCGATCATCAGAAATTGAAAGAATTTGTGCTTTTTCATAGTTTTAAGGGTTTTGGTTAGAAAAAAATTAAAAGTTGATTTGATTGTTTATATCTACCTCACTCTGTGGAATGGGAAAATATCGGTGTTGGTCGTAGACGAAGTTGGTGTCGCCGAGTCGTGCTTCGGCGTATGCCTTGCCATAACGCATCAGGTCGTAGAACCGGTGGAACTCAAAGCCGAGTTCTGTGCGGCGTTCGTTCCGGATGATCCCGCGCAGGTCTGCCTGGTTCGTTGTGGTGATGTCGGCAAGCAATCCATCGGGGACTTCTCCGAAACCCTCGAGCGTTTCATCGTGAAGGAAACTTTCCCGCGCCCGGCGTCTTACTTCGTTCAGAGGCTCGAGTGCTTCCGCGCTGCGGCCCAGCTCGTTGAGTGCTTCGGCTTTCATCAGCAGCACCTCGGCATAACGCATGAAAACGTAGTTCAGGCTCCCGTCGCCTTTGGAGCCTGCCGGGATCTCGTCGAGAGGCTGGAGGTGCTTCTTGTTGATATAGCCGGTGGGCGACCATGCGGGGTCGAACGGCTCGCCGTTGATCCATGTCTGTCCCTCCCTGCCAATGGTGTAATCCAGGCGCGGGTCCACCACCCCTTCGTGGCTTGTTTCGAAGGCATCAACAAAATCGTCGACAGGCACATTGAAGAAGTATCCGTTCTCGGGTTGGGGGGCGAACCACTGGTTCAGCACGTTCCCCTGGAACGGGTCCTGGTCGCTCAGGTGCTGTATCTCAAAGACCGACTCCTGGTTGTTCTGGGTTGCCTCCATAAAGTTGTGGCTGTAAACAGGCATCAGGCCGTAAAGACCCAGCTCTTCCAGTTCTGCAATGGCGTCGAGCGTTGCGTCATAGTCTTCAAGGAAGAGGTACGCTTTCGCCATCAACCCGAGAGCCGCCCCTTTTGTTGCCCTTCCGTGCTGTCCGCCGACCGAGACAGGAAGGTCGTCGGCCGCATCCCGGAGGTCCCGAACGATCTGTTCGTAAATATCTGTTGCCGGAGATACGGGCACGTGCAGGTCTGCCGCAGCATAAGCAGGCTCCGCTTTAAGCGGTATTTCTCCAAAGATGTTCACCAGGTGAAAATAATAGTACGCCCGTAAAAATTTCGCTTCGGCCTGTACCCGTTCCCGAACGTCGTCGTTGACCCTGTTGCCCAGGCGGTGGATCGCGTCGTTGGAACGGGATATCCCTTCGTAATACCGTTGCCAGATATGTTCGAGGAACCCGTTGTCGCGGGTGTAGGTGAACTGCTCGATGAACTCGATCTCGCTCTGGTCGCCAGGAATGCCGCCCTTGATAGCATCGTCGGAGGCCACGTCGCCGAAGACCCACAATGCGTTCCGGATGTTGGTGAACGCTATAGGCTGGTAGGCGGCGTTAAGGGCGAGGATGGCATGGTCATCGGTTTTGAAGAACGTCTCGCTGGTGTATATCCCCTGCATGCTTTCATCGAGGAAATCGCTGCAAGCTGAAAAAATTATGATGCTTAGTATGGCTATTGTTTTTTTCATGGTCTGTATTTTTTGCGCGTTATACTTCTTTTTGAAGGGTGGCTGCATTACCCTGTCAGAAGTTTATCCGTATCCCCAGGTTGAATGATCGCGCCACGGGGTATGTCCCCCAGTCGATCCCTGCCGCTGCATCACCTTCCTCTTTCGAGTTGTCGCTGGTGGTCATCTCGGGATCCAGTCCCGGGTAGTTCGTGAGGGTGATCAGGTTGTGCGCGATGAAGTACACCCGTGCGCTTTCCATCCTCAGCCGCTCTGTCAGTCCGGCGGGCAAGGTGTATCCCAGCTGGACATTTTTAAGCCTCAGGAACGAGGCGTCTTCGAGAAACCGCGTAGAAGGCCTGGTGTTGTTCGCTTTTGCGCTCCACGATGCCCTGGGCTGGGTGTCGCTCGTCCCCTCACCGGTCCACCGTTCGTTGTAGTAACGCTTGGTGAGGTTGAACGGGCGGTAGAACCCTTCAATGTCGGTCGCTACCTGGTAATAGATCTGGTGACCAAAGGCACCGTGCCAGAAAAGCGACAGGTCGAAGTTCCTGTATGCGGCCGCCATTTCAAACCCTGTTGTTACGCTGGGGATGGCGCTGCCCACGTGAACCCTGTCCTGTTCGTCGATCATGCCGTCGCCGTTCTGGTCGACATAGCGGACGTCGCCGGGACGAATGTTCACACCCTGGTAGGCGCTGGTTATGATCTCCATGTTGTTCTGAAAGATGCCGGCCATATCATAAAGGAAAAATGACCCCACAGGAAAGCCTACTTCTGTACGCGTTGCATAGACCCCATGGTCGATACGTCCACCAACGATGGGGGCTGCGAGACTCAGCACTTCGTTATGCAGGTATGCTATGTTGCCCGAAAACTGTACACCCACACTGCCCAGCTGGTCGCGGTAAGTGAGCTCCATCTCCACCCCTTCATTCAGGATCTCGCCGTTGTTTACCCACGCGGGACTTGCATAGCCTGCTGACGGGGGGATCGGCTCTTTTACCAGCATGTTGGCGGTGACCTTACGGAAATAGTCCATGGCCATGAAGATCCGGCCATCCAACACCGACAGGTCGAGGCCGATGTCAAGCTGGGTGCTGGTTTCCCATTGCAGACCGGCATTCCCTAATACGGAGATCGCATACCCTGTATGCATGATGCCCCCGAACGGGTAGTTGAAGTTGGGTGATATCTGGTCGGAATAGGCATAGTTGCCTACCTCCTGGTTGCCGATGGCACCGTATCCGGCCCGGATTTTCAGCATGTCAACAAAGTCATTGTCCTGCATGAACCCTTCCCTGTCGATCCGCCATGCGCCCGAGATGCTATAGAAGGTGCCCCAGCGGTTGTCGGGACTGAAGCGGGATGAACCGTCGCGGCGCAATGTGGCTGACAGCAGGTATTTGTTGTCGTACGTATAATTGGCACGTCCGAAGAACGAAAGCAATGTGTTGGCCCACCGGTGTTCCGACACCACCACGCTTCCCAGGCCGTTGCCAAGAAAAATGAGGTTGTCGTCCTGGTCGGGGAATTCGCGTTGTGTGGCGTTGTCGCTGTAGCCGTTGTTGCGGATCGCTTCCGTACCAACGATGGCCGACAGCTCATGGACGTCGCCGAAGGAGTTGTTGTAAGACAGGACGTTGCTCGCGGTCATTGCCTGGTAAAAACCATTGTTTATCTGCAGTGAGTTTGGGTTGTTGATGCGGTTGTTCGACCCCCAGTTTTCGTTGAACCGGCGGTTAAAGAAGTCGGTGCGGTCGAGGCCGTAGGTTCCGGAGAAGTGCAGGGTGGGCAGGATCTGTATATGCGTGTTGACATCACCGAAGAGCCGGTTCTGCTGTATGTTGTTGTTCATCTTGTCGGCCAGTCCGACGGGACTGTATCCGTCGCCAAAAAATGCAGGATGGGAGGGCAGGTCCACGTAGTTGCCATCGTCGTCATATATCGGGATAGGCGGTGTGCGGAAGAACGCGTAGCGCACCACGCTTCCGCCGTTGCCTCCGAAGCCGTCGCCGCTGCTTCCGATGATGTCGTTGTCGCTTCTCGACATGTTGGCGTTGACACCGATACGTATGTTATCGTTCACCCTGCTGGACAGGCTCAGGCGTCCCGAGTAGCGGTCGTAGTGGCTGCCTATGACGATCCCTTCCTGCTCGAAGCGGTTACCCGATACCATATAGGTGAGGTCGTCGGTGCCGCCGCTGACCGTCAGGCTTTGGTTCATTATAAGGCCTCTGCGGAAGATGGCATCCATGTGGTCCACATCAGGCAGCGTGGCTGCATGCTCGTTGTTGATCAGTTGGCGTTGCAGCCGCGGGTTGTCGATAAAGGCGTTGTCGTTCTCCGCCGCCTCGTTGTACATCTCAATGTACTGGTCACGGTTGGTCATGGGGGTAAGCCTTCCGTGGGACTGGAACCCCGTTTGCGACGAGAACTCTATCCGTGGTCTCCCTTTCTCGCCACTGCGTGTGGTGATCAGGATCACACCGTTGTTGGCCCTGGCACCGTAAATAGCCGCCGAGGCAGCATCCTTAAGGATACTGACCGATTCGATGTCGTTGGGCGAGAGGGTGCTCAGCGCGTCGGTCGTGGGGACGCCGTCGACGATGTAAAGCGGGTCGTTGCTGCTGTTGATGGATCCTACGCCACGGATGCGTACGTTCACCCCCTCGCCGGGCATCCCCGTGTTATGGGTGATATTCACCCCTGAGGCACGCCCCTGCAAGGCTTGGTCAACGCCCCCGACAGGAAGCATCCGCATCTCTTCCGCACTGATGCTCGAAACGGCGCCCGTAAGGTCCACCTTTCGTTGAATACCGTATCCCACGACCACGAACTCATCGAGCAACCGTACATCTTCTTCCATACGGATATCGATGCGTGTCCGGTCGCCCACCTGGTGCCGCTGGGTAATAAAGCCGATATAGCTGAAGACAAGTACCGGGTCTTCAGCTTCTTCCGGGATCGCAAGGGAGTACTCCCCCTCGATGTCGGTGGTGGTCCCCACGGATGTCCCTTCCACAAGGACGGTCACTCCGGGTAAGCCAAGCCCTTCGGAGTCAGTTACCCTGCCCCCTACTTCAACGAGGCCGGGCTGACCCTGGAGCAACAGCGGAAACCAAATAAAACAAAACCACCATGAAAGAATAAATCGCAGTAATGTTTTCATATGCTGATGTTTTTTACCGGATAACGCCGGTCTGTATGTTTGTATTGTCTTTATTTCGTGTGCTTGTCCGGATCCCCCCCTCATTGCCGTCCATAGTGTACCACCACATCACCCGCGATCACCATGCCATCCTTTCTCTGTATTGCGATCCCGTGTGGTATTTCCGTAATCAAGCGCGCCCCTGTTCCGGGGACCGTTATGGTGGTGGTGCCTGACACCTCTTCAGCCAGTATCCTGCCGGAAATGATGTCATAGAGAACCACGGGCTCGCCTTGGTATACATAGTCTACCTGTTGCTCTTCCCCGTAAGGGTTGTACAGGAGGTATGTGGGATATGCGTCACCGCGGAAGAAGTCGGTGGCCAGGCAATTGAGGCGCAGGATCTTTTCTACGTTCGTCTTCTCGATGATGGCTCCGAATATGCCAGCGTGTGCCGATCCGTAAAGGCTGAACATCGACACATCGGGATTTCCTTCCACCCAAAGCGGACCGTCGCCGAGAGCAACGGGTGAAACATTCTCGAACCGTTCTTCACCGAACAGGTCAGTCTTTTTCAGTCCCTCGTACCCGATAACATTGCGCGTCAGGTTTTTCTTGTGAGGCAGGTATTGGTGGTCATCGGGTATCTCGTTGGGATAGAACAGGCGGGCTGCATTTGCCGCGTTGAGCATCCATTTTCCGATAGTCTCAGCGTACCGGGGTGCATAGCGTACCATGGGGACCAACGGCCAGGCCATATCGAAGGTGTTCATCAGGAAGGCGTATCCTCCGTCATGTGCCCAGCTTCCCTGGAGGCCGTGCACGTCGTAACTGCCCCACCGCTCATTGATGATGCCCCAGCCATATCGGCCGTCTTCCGCGTGGGTTCCGTCGAAGGTCCAGTCGAGTATCCTGTGAAAGTCATATTCCCCCCCGTGCAGGGCGTTCAGGTGGCTGGCCACATAAGCGCCAAAGGGCATGAGCACCTCGTAGAAACGGCTTTCATCCTGGGCTAACAGCGCCTGAACGGCCGAATGGGCACCTTCCAGGTATCTTTCGTCGCCGAAATGGTTATAGGCCGAAAGGAGCACCCAGGCGTGACCGGCCGCGGCATCTTCCTGGAAGGGTATATGGCTGCGCCTCCCCTCCATCTCCGAGTAGTCAAAGAACGAATAGTGGTAGTTGCCGTTCAGGACACTATCTGCTTGCATGAACTGATCGGCCACAATGCGCATGATGCTGTCGGCGCGTTCCACGCCGGGAAACAGGTCGTTGACGGCATAAAACAACATGTTGGGGAAGATGTCGTACCACCAGTCGCGCGCGTAACCGCCACCAAGGTGTCCGACACGTTCTGACGTGTTGTTCATCACGATGTTCCATCCGTTGTCGCTGTTGAAATAGTTCTGGGCCATCAACACGTAGTTGAACCCGTCCTGATCGCGTTTGTCGATGCCGACGAGCCCGGCGCTCATCAGGGCCCCCAGGGTGTTGATCGCCTCATGGAACTCCCCGCCATGCGTGCCGGGCCCCTGCCGCACATCACCGATGGCGGTAAAGAGACCAAAGGTCTGCTGATCGAAGTTGCGGCCGCTGTCATCCAGCCAGATGAACGGCATATGGTCGCCCCTGGCATCATGGTTGAATACGTACTGGTCAAAATGGCGGGCCAGCTCCCCCCAGTTAAGCATCTTATATGGTTCGGGTGTATCCGGCATGTCAAGCACACGGTCGATGTGCACCTGGTGCACTTCGTGATGCTGCTGGCACGAAACCAACCATATGGTTAGTACAGGAAAAAGGAAACGTATTATTATGCTGTGCTTCATACCAAAGGGAGTGTTTTTTTTCTGTTAAACGTTCAGTTTTGGTGCATCGAGATCGGGATTGTTCTTTTTTACCTGGTCAATTGTCCTGTTCACATGCCGGATAATATTTTTTGCCAGCGGTATCGACATTATTTGTATGGTTGCCACCACCAGCAGGGAGTACCGCAAGGCTACCTCTTCCGACACAAAAAAGGCCAGGTAGATAAACAGGCCGAGACCGAGGAAACGGCCCAGGTACAGTCCGAATTCATGGTTGAATATATAGGCGAACTCGCTGCGGTTCTCTTTTACCGAGAGTACGTCAATGATACGCATCTGGATGGGGAAGTAAGCGATGTCGTGCAGGGGCATGAAGAGCACCTTGCACAGCACGAACACGATGACTCCCAGGGCAGAGAACAGTAGCTGGTTGGTCAACGCACCGATGAAAAAGACGATGATGCCGGCGGCGAAAATGTAGAGGCGGTGGTGTGGCTTTGCCGTCCTTCCCAGCAGGTAGAGCATAAAGGCGGTGATGATACCGCTGACACTCTGGATCAGTCCCAGCGACCCTTCGTCGCCCACCAGCCGCATGATCAGGATGGCGGGTGCCGTGACCAGGTAGCCCTGCACCGAACCTTTCAGAGCCGCCAGAACCAGGAACTTGTTCCAGAGCCAGTCATACCTCCAGTGGATGAATTTCTTTTGCTTGGGGTTTCTGAACTTGTCCTGGTGGATCACTATGCTGGCCAGGATGGTAAGTACGATCACTGCATAGGCAACAATCCGGTAGGCGCTGGTGATGTTGCCATCGAACCAGCCGTGACGGGTGCTGCTGACAAGGAACCAGCCTATAGCTGCGGGCACCAGGATGAAGGTGATGGTATAGAAAAAAGTTTCAACGCCGTAATAGTAGTTGCGGTTTTTGTCGTTGGTGGTATCCAGTGCAAGGAAGTCGCGGTTGGCCCAGAAAAAGCCAAACGAGGCACCCATTATAAAACCGGCAACGGCGACGCCGGTAAAGCTCATGTGTCGCAGCGACATCATAAAGAGCATGGAAACACCGCTCAGCAGCATGCCGAAGCTGTAGAGGCGGGAAACGTTGAACTTTTTTAGCAGATAGCCGTTGATGGCAAAGGTGAACGGGATGCCGGTATACACGCACAGCTGATAAACGGCAACCATAGCCGGACTGTCGGCGCTGCGCATGATATACGCCCCAACAAAAATATCGATCACCGGCAACACAAAGGCATATATCATGTTGGTGATCAGCACCAATCGCATCAATCGCGGCATGGTCATAAAAAAACGGTATTCGCCTAACAGTCTGTTTTTCATTCCTATCAGTTTATTTCTTACGTTGTGTCTTTTGTTGCTTCTTTATTGTTCGTGGTGTCTGCAACATTTTTTGCTGCCGGTTATATATCAAGGCTTTTGAGGATATCGCTGATCGACAATTCTGCGCCGCAGATCACTTCGTCGCTGGCTCCATAGTAAATTGTAGTGGTATCGCCATTGACGATATGTCCGTTGGTGAAGATCACGTTCCCGAAGAATCCGGTTTTTTCGTATTCCATGACCGGCTCCATGATCGGATCGTGGCTTCGGGCGAGCACTTTCGACGGGTCGTTTTTATCGAGCAGCAGGGCCCCCAGGCAGTAGCGGTTCTCTGCGGTGGCTCCGTGGTATATCTCGAGCCATCCTTCGGATGTTTCGATGGGTGCGGCACCGGCCCCCACCCGGGCGCTGTCCCACATGCCAGGGCGTGTTATCGCCACGCATTGGTGGTTGCCCCAGTGCAGCAGGTCGGGCGACTCAGCGATCCAGATATAGTTGCCGCCCAGTTCCGGGCTACTTGGCCGGTGTAGCGCATAGTATTTGCCGTTGATCTTTTTCTCAAATATGGCGCAGTCCTTGTTGTGCGGCGGAAAGATCATGCCCCTCCGCTCATAGGCTTTCCAGTCGCGCGTAAAGATATACCCGACCCCTACGGCGATCTCCGATACTTTGGTGTAGGTCAGGTGAAAGCCGTCCTCCATTTCGGTAACGCGGCAGTCCTCGATCCCGAACGACTCCAGCATCCCTTCGCCCGTGATGGGAGGATAGGCGGGGTCTTCCCTGAAAGACCGCCCGTCTTCGCTGCTTACCAGGCGAAGGTGCGACAGCGTGGTCAGGTAATTCTTGCCATCGTATGCGATCACACGGGGGTCGGATGCATCCAGCAGGGGGTCGTCTTTGGAGAAGGTACGTATTTCCGTTTTGCCCTCGTCGTTGAATACCGGTACCTTGATAGTGCCTGGGTCCTGCCGGGTCCGTTCTGCAACCCTGCAAAGCAGCCAGATCTTGCCATCATGGCGAAAAGCCCCTGGATTCAGCAGGCATTCTACCTGCATCCCCTCCATGCTGGGTCGAATGTCGCGGGGCCTGAGTATGGGGTTGTTGTCAAACCGTTTTCCGAGATCCATCATTGCCTGTTTTTATTTTTTCACTTGTACGGCATCAAATATAAGGGGAAGCTGTATTGGTGTTATGTACAGGGGTTGCAAAGATGTACAGTATATTATCAAAATGGGCCAAAAACGAATAACGGTTTTCTTTTCCGGGGCAATGAAGGGTGTCCGGGGCACTCATCGCGACACGATGATGGGTTCGACGTAGGTTTGTTCTTTCGTTACGATCCGTAGCAGGTATAACCCATTGGTGATACCGGGGCCCAGCTGGATGGCCAGTGTGTTTATCCCTCCGCCGGCCGTTGCAGCACCCGATGCGATGGGTTGTCCGAATGCGTTGAACAGGGTATAGGTGGCGCGGCCTTCCAGAGGAAGGTCAGTACGCGCAACCAGGTAGCCGCCGGAAACCGGGTTTGGATAGACTGTCATTCCGGCGCGGTACTGCGTATCCGGTCCGGGCAGGCTGACTGCCAGCTCGTCGCTGATCATTTCCGGCGTGAGGGCATGATCATAGATATGGACCATCGCCATTGCCCCCCTGAAGTTGTAGTCGTTGTTACCCGGGAGGTTTTGCCCGAACGCCAGTGGGTGCGGCGACTGGTTGATCTCTCCGGTATGGGCGGTGAAAGCGTCCAGTTTTCCGTCGATCCACAGCTCCATGTCGTTCCCGTCGTATACGACGGCCATATGGTACCAGCGACCTTCTTCCAGTGGCGATTCGGTGTCGAGGTCGGTGATCCCGGCGCTGGTGTTCAGGGTAAACCGCAGGTGGTTGCTGCCTACCGACACCTTGTACCTGCTCTGCCAGCTACCGTGCGATATGGGGTGTTGCTCACGGGGAAGGTGCTCGTCGACCTGAATAAAAGCCGCAACAGAGATGGCGTCGGAGAAGTTCAACCTTTCATCGTCCGGCATGTGCACGAAAGCAGATGTGCCGTTGAACCAGGCGGCATGGTCCGGCCTCCCGGCCATGTCAACGGTATATGACAGTCCTCCGCCTGCTGTCCCGTCCAGCCCGTTACCACCGTAGTCGCGCGTGTTTCCCCTGAGCGGATAGTATGCCACGGGATCCCTGTCCATGTCGTCCGGGTAGTCGCGCACCATCATCCGGAGGACTGCTTCGTCGCAGAGTCCGTCGGGGTTGGTGACCCGGCACTGTACCTGCGGGTTGCCGGGTTCTGCCGGTGCGATAAAGGTAACGCTTTCCCCTTCACCGGAGATGGTGCCGCTATCGGCAATCCATTCGTACCCAAGGGGGGCGTCGTAGTGGTCTTCTGCAACACACACGATCTGTGTTGTCTCTCCCGGCCGCAGCTTGCGTTTTTCCGCTTCCAGGGAAACGATCGCGGGAGGCACGGGGATCTTCTCGCTTACTTGCACCACAACGGCGAGTGAGTCAGACAACCCGTTGCTGCTAAGCACCTTGCACGAGATGGTGTGCTCCCCTTCCTCGTCAGGGGCGGAAAAAGTGATCCGGCTGTCCCCTTCCACGGCATCTCCGTCGATAAACCACAGGTATTCAATGTCTGTCCCGTCGGGACTTGTTGCGGTACAGTATACGTCGGTGGTGCTTCCGGTAACGATGATGCTGTCTTGCACGGCAAGCGACTGGATGCGCGGAGGCAATGCACCGGTCGCCTGGCCGTTGTCATAGTCGATAATCACCCCGTTGGCAAGGGTCCTCCGCCCTTCTTGTGAAATATCGGCATCGTGGGGGACGATCACCGGCATCACCACATCGCCGGGGGGTAATGTCAGGCTTAAGTGTCCCGACGCATTGGTGTGCACCCACTCTTTGCCAATGACGTCGTACACCCGGAAAACCCCTTCGGGAAGGGCATGGTCGACGGGATGATGCTGGTCGTGCGGATTGAAGTACAGGAAGGTGGGATAGGCATCGTCGCGGTAGAAGTCGGTTGCCAGCAGATCGAGTTGCAGGATCCCTTCCATGTTGGTGGTGTTGATGATGCCCGCCATGTAGCCCACGTGCGAGGACCCGTACAGCATCAGGTTGGTATGGGCCCATCCCCCGTCGATGGCATCGCCCGTGGCAAAGGGGCTGTGTCCGTGCTTCACTTCGCGCAGCGCCTCGTAACCGATGACCGAGCCGGGGTCGTAGGCTTGTGACCATTCGGCGTTGTCCTGCATGGTGTCGGGGAGGTACTGGGAGTAAAAGAGCCTGGACGCGCTGGCCATGTTCAACACCCACTTGGCGATGGCCCGGGCGAAACGGTGGTCATAGCGGACCATGGGGACGAGCGCTGCAGCCTGCTGGTAGCCGTTCATCATAAAAGCGTAATCGTTCCCCTGATCGTTGGCTTCGCCGATGAGTCCATGGCAGTCGTAGCCTCCCCAGTTGCCGCTGATGGCACCCCATCCCCGTAAGGGGCCCCTGTCGAAACACCAGTTGACCATCTTTTCAATGTCATAGCCGGTATGCAGCTCGGCGTTCATGCGGGCTGCCGTGTAGACACCGTAGGGCAGCTGGAGCTCATACGACGGGTTCTCTTCCCACCCGTTGAGGAACTCCATGGCCCATTCCGCACCCCTCAGGTAGATCATGTCGCCAGTCTCCACATAGGCATTATACAGGATCCAGGCCAATGCCCCCGCTGCTTCGGGTTGCCGCACCCCGCTGTCGAGAGGTTCCATCTGCGACATGTTCCATGCCCTGTAGTTCATGTACGGGACTGTCCAGGGCGTATCGGACGCCCCCATGGCACGCAGGGCACGCTCCCACTGCGAAGCCATAACGGGCAGCTGCTCGTCAAAGACAGCAATATCCGGATACAGGTACCGTGCCTGCATGTAAAAAATGTTGGGCATGGTCTCGTACCACCAGTCGTGGCCGGAGCTGGTAACCGGATGGTTCAGGTAGATGTTCTCCTCCGGTCGCCGGTTGAAAAATTCCCGCACCATGGATGCCCAATTCTCATCGAACTGGTCCGACTTGTCGATACCTGCCAGCGTGGCCCCTACCACGGCGGGGATCACATTGATGGCCTCGCCTGATGCAGGGTATACTGTGCCTACCGCCGTATGGAGGCCAAAACTGGGATGGCCGGGATAATTTACCGACTGGTCGCGGAAGAAGAGCAGGGGCAGGTATTGACCCTCCAGTCCCTTGTCAAAGACAAGCGAATCGTAAGTATGGGCAACGTCCGTCCAGTCGCGCATCACATAGGGTGAAGGCAGGTCGGGCATGGAGTTGATACGGGGAATGGTGATCTGCTGCGACGAAACGGGAAAAGCAGGCAGCAGACAGAAAAAGGAAAAAAGAACCAAAGCGGTGGTTTTTCTCATGGGTTGTGCTGGATTTTGGTTTATGGTCGAAAGTAAGCAACAATACGTACACGGGTGTAAACCATGGTCGCAAATCTATGTACCCTGTTATCAAAACCGCTTAAAGGGCTCAAAAAGATATCGCTGCTGCTTTCATTGTTCGACAGTCCGGATTCCTGTATGAAATAATTTCATGTATCTTTACAGTATGAACCATAAAAATGGTGAAAAACACGGAAATGTTTGGACTTTTTGCCGGATATTCCGTCGTTCCATGCCAGCAAAGCTGATCGTGCTTTTTGGGGCATTGTGGTTGCCTTTTCATGGGGTGGTGCACGCAACGGCGGACCGGGTCTGGCGGTCGACCGTCATAACCAACGAGGATGGGCTTTCCAACAGTGCCGTGAACAGTATTTACCGTGATTCTGACGGGTTTATGTGGTTTGGTACCTGGGATGGGCTGAATCGCTTTGACGGCAACCAGATAAAGACGTTTCATCCCGACT
This sequence comes from Bacteroidales bacterium, assembly GCA_007125585.1. Lineage (GTDB taxonomy): Bacteria > Bacteroidota > Bacteroidia > Bacteroidales > UBA7960 > PUPG01. The sequence continues at coordinate 11,906 of SLCY01000051.1, read as the reverse complement.
TTTATGACGATCAGGCCATCAGCAGTAATATTATCCGTCAATTGTTTGAGGATGGAGGGGGCAACTTGTGGGTAGTAACAGAGAAAGGGATCAATAAGTACTCCCGGCATACGGGAAGTTTCACCAGCTGGTTTGGTGAATATCCTGAGCTGGCGCTCAGGGAACACAGCCTGAGAGCTGTGGCTTGTCCCGATGGCGATGTGTGGGCGTTGGCCCGTGGAATGGGCCTGTTTCGTTACGATCAGGGGCAAAAAGAGTTTGCAGCCGTATCGCCGGAGGGGATTACCGGTGAAACGGTCAGGCGGACAGAAGATTTTTTTGTCCGCGATAACGGGTTGTTCTTGCTAACGGAGGACTCCCTGTTCCATGTTCCTTATCCGGAAGGACCCCCACGTTCCTATGACCTGATGGATATAAACCCTGTGCTGGGCACCATGCGTGTCAAGACCAGCTGGTTTTGTTCTGCCGGGGAGAGGGACTATCTTTTTTTCAGTATGCTGGAGGGTGGGTTGGTGATCGTCGACCTCCATACAAAGACATCGGAGGTGTTGCATCTGGGCGACTGGAGCTTCCGTGTCACGGCGCTCAACAGGTCGGCCGACCATACGCAATACTGGCTTGGTACCGACGACGGGAATGTTTTCCGGATGGTTGCCGGTGACGGGTTTGCACTGCAGCCGGTGATGCAAATGATACCTGCGCTGGCAGACAAGAAAGTGAAGATATGGTCGTTATTTGAGACGCCCGATGATATTCTCTGGGTCGGTACCGACGGCGAAGGGGTTTTCAGAACGTTGCTCAACCCCAAACCGTTCTTTCAAATAAGCAGGGGGGCTGCGGAAAAGCGGCAATTGAACCATCAGATCGTACGTGCCATTTATGAAGACTCCCGCGGCAACCTGTGGGTGGGGACCCGGGGTGCGGGGTTGAACTACATCCCCAGCGCAGAGGGTCCGACACGCTACTATACGACCGCCAACGGCCTGACAAACGACGCCGTATTGTCGGTTGCGGAGGATCACCATGAGATCCTTTGGATTGGACACGACGGCAGGGGGATAGATATTTTTGACCGGTCGTCGGGAAGATTTTTCCATTTCCCGCGCGATCTTGAAGGAGGGGAAGATCTGGAATTCGGATCGGTGTACGACATTTGTGTCGACATGTTCGGCACGGTCTGGCTTGCAACCAGCGGGTATGGCGTTATGGGCCTGGATATTGAAAGGACCGGGGAGGGCTACAGACTGCTTGACCACACCCATATCGTCGGAGCCGGTCCGGACGATATGTTGCGCAGCAATATTGTATATTCGATCGTAGAGGAGAAACCCAACGTACTGTGGCTGGGCACCCGCGGTGGTGGCATCTACCGGATGAATACCCTGTCGGGGGAACTGGAGAACTACAGCCTGGCGGATGCTTCAGAAGAAGGGCTGAACGACGATGATGTGCTCAGCCTCTATATGGGTAAAGACAACATAGTATGGGTGGGGACAAGCGGGGGACTCAACCGGGTGGACATCCGGCATAAACCCTATTCGTTCAGCCATTACACCACGCACGACGGACTACCCAACAACACGATCCATGCCATCCTCCAGGACCGGCAGGGAAAGGTGTGGGTGAGCACCAACAAAGGGCTGAGCAAGCTGAACACCCAAACGGGGCAGTTTGTCAACTTCAACCATGCCGACGGACTGCAAAGCAACGAATATGCCGACGGTGCTGCGGCAATAGGGCAGAAAACCGAACGGTTCTATTTTGGCGGTATCAACGGACTCGACTGGTTCCATCCGGAGGAGATCATTGTGTCGGACCGCCTGCCACCGCTGCTGTTCACAGGACTTAGAGTGTACAACACCCTTATTATTCCCGGCGACACCACCGGTATCCTGGCGAAAAATATCAATGAGCTCGACAGGATCGTCCTCCGGCACCACCAGAACTTCTTTGACATAGAATTTACGGCACTCAACTTCGTTAACCCCGAAAAGAGCCTGTTTGAGTACAAGCTCGAGCATTTCAATACCGACTGGATCCGTGTGGGCAATCAACGGGAGGCCTCTTTTACGAACGTTCCCGATGGCAAATACAGGCTGATGGTGCGTGCCACGAACGAGGACGGCCTGTGGTCGGACGAGGTGAAGGAGCTTGCCATCATCATACTCCCACCTTTCTGGAGAACCTGGCCGGCGTATGTCCTCTATACGATTGGGCTTGTCCTGACCCTATATGCCATCTATCGCTATCAGTCCCGCAGGATACAAAGAAAACAACAGCAAGCCATGGAGCGGATGCAGCGGCAAAAGGAAAAAGAGCTCCACCAGTACAAACTGCAGTTTTTTACCAACCTGGCCCACGAATTCGGCACTCCGCTTACCCTTATTTTTGCCTCTGCTGCCAGCTTGTTAAACCCGAACAAGAAACCCGGGGAGTCATCCTCCCTGGTCACAACCATTTATCAGAACTCCCGGAGGATGCAGCGGCTTGTCCAGGAAATACTGGAATTTCGGAAAATTGATACCGGAAGGGAAAAAATCATCAGCAAGAAAACAGAGCTGGTAACCACCCTGAATAACATCGTACAGATATTTACCCATTTCGTCCAGCAAAATGAACTCGAATTGAGCTTTGAACCTGACCATGATGAACTGTGGGTTTTTCTGGACCAGGGAAAGCTGGAAAAGATCTTGCTTAACCTGCTGAGCAATGCCATCAAATATACACCACCGGGTGGGATTATCAAGCTAATGCTGTATCAAAAGGAGGATAAGGTCATTCTGGAGGTTGTGGATACCGGCGTGGGAATCCCTGAAGATGTGCTGCCATACATCTTTGACAGCTATTACCAGCAAGAGCCCGGGGTGCAAAAAAATATGGTTTCTTTCAAAGGGATCGGGATAGGCTTGGCCTATGCAAAGAGTCTTGTGGAATTGCTTGGCGGGGCCATCAGCGTAAAAAGCAAAACAGGTGAGGGCAGCACCTTTGTGATCACCCTTCCGTACAATGCAGCTGAACCAGGCAATATATCACAACAAGATGAAGCAGAACTGCTCACACAGAATAATTTGTCCGAGATGCTGGCGGAAGCACTAATTTCAACCAGGGGCGAACAAAGAAAAAAGGCCAATAGCCGGCCCGATTTGTGGACTACCCCAAAAAAATACAGAATCTTGGTGGCAGAAGATGATTCGGAGCTATCCAATTTGCTGTTGAACCTGCTTTCGGAACAATATGATGTGACTGTTGTGCCGGATGGAGAACAGGCACTGAAGCAAATTCAGAACACAAAGGTTGATGTTGTGGTGAGTGATATCGTGATGCCTGAAATTGATGGTTTAAGCCTGTGCAGGACCATTAAGTCCGACCATCTTACCAGCCATATTCCGGTAATTTTGCTGACTGCAAGGACAGAGATCGAAAACCGGATAGAGGGCCTGGAAATGGGGGCAGACTCCTATATCCCGAAACCTTTTCACCCCAGACATCTTTTTGTTCGGATTGAAAGGTTGTTGAAGGCGCGCGAGCAGGTCGCCGAATACTTTAAAGCGAATTTCGGTACTCCCTCCTATGACCTTCAACAAACCATCTCACCGCGCGACAGGGAGTTGCTGGAAAAATGCGTTGCCTTCATAGAGTCCAACTATCAGGATGAAACCCTGGATGCAGGGCAGCTGGCTTCCCACCTTGCCTTCAGCAAACCGCAGTTATACAGGAAAATCAAGGCCCTGACGGGACTTACGCCACACGCTCTGATTAAGAACTTCAGACTAAAAATGGCCCGGCAGATGATCGCGGAAGATGTGCACTCCATATCGGACATCATATACATGACAGGGTTTAACAATCGAACTTATTTTTATCGTTCCTACAAGGAGGTTTTTGGTGAGACCCCCGGAGACCTCAATAAGAATAGTCAAAAACAGTTTTGAGAACGGCCAGATCAACCTGCAAACACGTAACCAGCATATATTGTAAACCATCTAAAAACCGACAATCATGCAGACACATCCCTCCATCAGGCAGCCCGGTGTGGCTGGCATGTTTTATCCGGCCAGTGCAGATGAAATACATTATCTTCTTGAAAATGCCCTGGAAAAAGAAGGTGATGCCATTGACAATCAAACGTTCAGCGGCACCATCATCGGGGGCATCGTTCCACATGCCGGCATGATATACTGTGCAACACAGGCTGTCCATCTCTTTGAACAGGTCCGGCGATCGGGACAGCAACCCGGCACAGTGGTCATTGCCCATCCGAACCACTCGGGTTACGGCCCGGCCATGTCGACAGATGGCCATCACTTCTGGGAAACACCCATGGGCCGCGTGCCGGCAGACCTTGAGCTGGCCGCCGCACTCGACCTTCCGGTGTCAGCAGAAGCACAGCAACAGGAGCATTCGGCCGAAGTGCTGCTGCCATACCTTCAATATTTCCTTCCCACGGAATTCAGGATCATCCCGGTGAACATCCTCCGGCAGAATGAAGAAGCCGCGAGCAGGCTGGCCGAAAAAGTGTTCGCAGCATCCAAACGGCTGAACAGGGAGCTCCTGTTTCTCGCCTCTTCCGACTTTTCCCATTTTCTTAGCCCTGAGGAAGCTGAGCCCCTTGATGATATGGTGTTGAATAAAATACTGGAAAAAGATACCGAAGGGGTTTACCAAACCGTTAACAAACACAGGGTGTCGGTATGCGGCCATGGCCCCATCATGGCGCTGATGGAATATGCGCGCCTGTGCAACCCTGAATACAAGGTGTACCTGCTGCGAAGGGGCCACTCAGGCGAGGTGTCCCCCTCGCGCAAAGTGGTGAATTATATGAGTTTGTTGTTTGAAACCTGAAAACCATGAATAAAACCCATCTGAACTTTCTGATCGATGCTTTCTCATTCATTGCCTTTCTATTTCTTGTCACCACCGGGGTGCTGATGCGTTATATCCTGCCGCCGGGGAGCGGGCATTACCTTACCATCCTGGGACTAGACCGGCACGAATGGGCAGGGGTGCACTTTTGGGTCGCCATCGTATTTTTTGGCCTGATAGCCCTGCATCTATTCCTGCATTGGAGGTGGATCGCAGCTGTTGTCACCGGCAAAAACCGGAAAGGTTCCGGGGTGCGCGCGGGACTGGGAATTGCAGGCCTGGCTGCTGTTTTGGTCATGGCCCTGGCTCCTTTGTTCCCGGCGGTGCAATATGACCCGGAAAGGGTAACCACAACCGCCCTGTCGGCCCGCACCAATGATAAGGTGATCATACAGGGCTCAATGACCCTGGCAGAACTGGAAGAGAAAACCGCTGTGCCGTCTTCCTATGTTCTGGAGGCCCTCAGCCTGCCTGCATCAACCTCCATCCACCAAAGGCTGGGTCCCCTGGTCAGGGCTTACGGACTGGCAATGGACGATGTCAGGAACGTGGTGGATGAATATGAAAATGGCAGGAACCCCGTTAATATAGAAAAGCTAAAGATCAAAGTGATCTCTTTCAACGTCCGGTTCGACAACCCGGATGACGGGATCAACCAGTGGAAATACCGCATTCCTGTCATCAGGGAATACATGGCGTCGGAACGCCCCGACATCATAGGGATGCAGGAAAATCTCCACCATCAGAACGAGGACCTGCTGGAGATCATGCCCGGCTATACTTACGTGGGCACAGGGCGCGATGATGGAAAGAAAGGAGGGGAGTTTACGCCCGTCTTTTATCGTCAGGATGGTTTTGAAGCTTTGGAAGACAGTCAGTTCTGGTTGTCGGAAACGCCGTATGAACCCGGAAGCATTGGCTGGGAAGCCGTGCTCCCAAGGATTGTCACATGGATCAAGCTGAAACATATTGACACCGGCAAAGAAATATATGTTTTCAATACCCACTTCAGCCATGTAAGCGACAAGGCCCGCAGACAAAGCATGATATTCATGTCGGAAAAGATCGCTGAGATTGCCGGCGACAGCAAGATCATCGTAACGGGCGATTTCAATATCAGGAAAGGGTCTGCCCTCTACGAAGAGATGCGCGATCGGTTTCTGCATCAGAACCGCTTGACAAACGCCGATTATCTTGCCCGGGAAAAAGAAACTGGCACAGGGACGACATTCAATGGCTTTCGCGCCGGCATTGAACCACGGGTCATTGATTATATCTTTGTGAGCCCGCATTTCAGCGTTGAAAGGTATGCCGTGGATGAGGTCATGGATGGCGATGTGTATATTTCCGACCACTGGCCCGTTCAGTCGGTGCTGACTACAGAATGAACCTGTGATCATTGCATGGCGAGCTGCATGTGACTGGAATTAAAATAGTACAACGAATACATGAAAAAAGATCCCTGCCCGTATATTGTTCTGCTCATCTTTATTTGCATGCCCTGGTTCTGCGTTTTTGCATTACAGCAGGGACGTATGGAACTCAGGCCTTTCCTGTTTAACCGTTATGACCTGCAAAACCAGAACTGGGACATCTCGCAGGACCCCGGGAGCCATGTGGTGTATTTTGCCAATTCGGAAGGACTGATCAAATACAACGGCATTAGCTGGCAAAGGCATACCCTGAAGGAACCAATGCCGGTACGGTCGGTTAAAGCACATCATGGCGGGGATATCTTCACAGGCTCTTTTGAGGAATTCGGCTTTTGGCGGCACGATGCAAAGGGTGATCTTGTCTACCATTCACTTGCCGAAGATGCATCCATAGAAAAAAATGACGAAATATGGAAGATCCATGCTCTGGATGGCAAGATATACTTTCAGTCCTTCACCTCTATATATATTTATGATTTTGAGGGGATAGAAAAAGTAAAGGCACCATACGTCATGCTTTTTCTGCATAAACTGGATGGCCGACTGATGGCCCAGATTCTTGAGAGTGGGTTGTACTGGTTTGAGGAGGGGGACTTCCACTTCATTGAGAGCAGTGGTTTCCTGGCGCACAAAAAAGTGCACGACATCATACCTTATGATGCGGGCCGCTGGCTGGTATGTACAGCCAACGAGGGCCTTTATCTCTTCGACGGAGAGCACTTCTCCTATTTCGATTCAGCGGCATCCGATTTTTTGGCAAGACAAACCTTTAATGCTGCCAGGCAGCTCAATGATACAAGCTTTGCCTTCGGAAGCATTCTGAACGGATTGATCATTACCGATCAGCATGGCAGCATTCAAAGACGGTACAATACGGATAACGGGCTGGACAACAACACGGTGCTTTCACTCTTCATGGATGCTGACCTGGGGCTGTGGATCGGTATGGACCAGGGGGTAAACTATATTGACCTGATGTCACCCTTCACGCATTACAAGAGCAGAAATGGCACACTCGGGACCATCTATGCCCTGCTGGAGCATGGCGACTGGTTGTATATAGGCACCAACCACGGGTTGTTTCGTACTGAAATGGAACCTGTGGGCGACATTTACCATTTTCACAACCTTGAGTTTATCCCCGGAAGCCATGGCCAGGTGTGGACTTTGTTAAGCATTGAAGACCAAGTGATTTGCGGCCATAACGATGGCACATTCCTGGTCAGCGACACGGGCTTGCAAACAATTTCGGACGTCAGCGGGGGCTGGTCTTACATACCATATGATGATTATATTCTCGGGGGAACCTACACCGATATCATTGTTTTTGAAAAAGACGAACAAGGCACCATCCGGTTTCGCAACAAACTGGGAAACTACGCCCAGCCCACAAGGTACCTTGAAACAGATTACCTCGGATATATCTGGGCATCTCACCACCAGAAAGGTATTTATAAGATTGAGCTCTCCGATGACCTTTACAGCGCCAGGGAGACGACCTATTATCCAAGTATTAATGATAAAAGCTTTAACATCAGGGTGTTCAAAGTCAATAACCGCATTGTTTTTTTAACAGGTGAAGACATCTATACGTTCGATTTTGTCAGGAACGAGATCATCCCCTTCACTGCACTTACCAGTCATCTTGGAGAATATAGCAATGCTTCCCAGATAAGCCATCGCCAGGGAAACGAATACTGGTTCCTCAAAGAGGACAAGCTGGCATTGTTTGAAGTCGGGCTGGACTTTTCCGCCAGCAAGGTCTATGAAATTGTTCATGAGGGCATTAATTTGCCTCAACGCAACATAGATCTGGCCTATCCGGATGACAACACCATCCTGATCCCCAATCCGCACAGCTTCGATGCCTATAACCTGGCCAAACACAGGACAAGAAAGGACACCGTAAGGCTTGGTTTGGGGAAGATGCTTTTTTACAGGGACAACGACAGCATCGTGTATTTCCGTTCCTTTGAGGAGGTGAAAGCCCCATGGAATAACAACAACCTGAGGGTTGCTTTTTGTGACCCGTCACACTTCGGCAAAACGCAGAGGACTTATGAATACCGAATCAGGGAGCTCGACGCTGCCTGGCAAAACACAACCGGCGATCAGTTTACCTATCTGGACCTCAATCACGGCCATTATACGCTCGAAATACGTGTTGACAACGAGAATGTCATCACCCAGCCATTTGTTATTGCAAAGCCCTGGTTCTATACAAATTTTGCCCTGGTGGGTTATGCATTGCTCTTTCTTACAGTTGTTTATGCTCTTTATGCGTTCTTTCGCTTTGAAGTGAACAGACAAAGAGAGCTGGTGGCAATGGAGCTGAGACAGAACGACCTTGAAAAAGAACTGGACTATACAAGCCAGGAGCTGATGTTTACAATGCGACATCTGATCCAAAAAGACGATATACTGAACAATTTGCAAAAACAGATCAATGCCATCAAGGAACAATATGCACGCTATCCGGTGAAGCAAATAAAAAAGATGGAAAAGATCATCAAAGAAAGCCTTGGCCATCATAATGTTGAATGGGAAAACGCTGCAAAAAACCTCAAACTCACCCAGCAAGGGTTTTTCCTGGCCCTGAAAGAGAAATATCCCGACCTGACACCCAACGACCTGCGGCTGTGTGCCTATTTAAGGCTCAATTTGAGCACAAAAGAGATCGCACGGTTGCTGAACATCTCTCCCCGGGGTGTCGAAATAAGCAGGCATCGCCTGAGAAAAAAACTCAACCTCACAAAAGATGAACATCTGTTTGATTTTTTAATGCGCGAGGAGCTCGGCATGTCGGAAAAGAGCTGAGCAGGCCACCCCCCTGTGTTTTGTCCAACCCTTTTTGTTGTTTTTATACCACTGTTTGACAGGTGCTAACAAAGCGTTGTAGTGGCATTGTGAAAAGGGTTGTTTTGTCAAAGGGGTGATTGAGATGATGTTATGCGTTCCAGGGTTTGGCCTCCTTCAACTTTTTCCGTATATTTATGGGTGTACTGAATCCCGGAAGCGGGCAATGGAATCCTAAAAATCCCGGACCTATGGATCGCCTCATACCCACAGTTCTTTTTCTCCTCACCCTGGTTTTTGTCGCATGTTCGAAAGATGACGATGTTGACAATGACAACCACCAGCCACCCCCGGGCAATGGCCACGGGTGTCCGCCCCTGGAGCGTGTGATTGAAGAAGAGCTTCCGCTGGATGAACTGCTTGACCTGGTTCAGGAGCAGACCCTTAAATATTTCTGGGATTTTGCCGAGCCCAACTCGGGGATGGCCCGTGAGCGTAACACATCAGGGAACCTGGTTACCAGCGGCGGTACCGGGTTTGGCATCATGGCCTTGATAGCCGGCGTGGAGCGGGGATTCCTTGAGCGGGAAGAGGTGCGCGACAGGGTGTTGCAAATAGGACAATTCCTTGAAGGGGCCGACCGTTTTCACGGGGCCTGGGCACACTGGATGGATGGCACCACGGGCAGCGCCCTCCCTTTCAGTGCCAAAGACGATGGCGGCGACCTGGTGGAAACGGCCTTCCTGGTGCAGGGACTCATCGCTGCACGCGAATACTTTCATCGCGACACACCGGAGGAGACCGAGCTCAGGGACCTTGTCGATCATCTCTGGCACGGTGTCGACTGGCAATGGTACACCCGCGGACAGAACGTGCTGTACTGGCACTGGTCGCCCAACTACGGGTTTGAGATGAACATGCACATCAGGGGCTGGAATGAGGCGATGATCATCTATGTGCTGGCAGCTGCCTCACCGACACACCCCATCGATCCGCAAGTGTACCACCAGGGATGGGCACGCAACGGCAATATCGTCAACGGAAACCATTACTATTACATGGAGCTGCCCCTGGGCCCCCACTTTGGCGGACCGCTGTTCTTTGCCCACTACTCCTTTCTCGGCCTTGACCCGCGAGGACTCCATGACCAGTATGCCGACTACTGGAAACAAAACAGAAACCACAGCCTCATCAACCATCGATACTGTGAATTAAACCCCGGCAACCATTGTCACTACAGCGACTCGCTATGGGGCCTCACCGCCAGTGACGACCCCTTCGGATACAGGGCCCACGCCCCCCACGGCTATTACGGCGAGGATAACGGGACCATCACCCCGACAGCAGCACTGGGATCAATGCCATATACACCGGAAGAAAGCATCAGTGCACTCAGGACATTCTATTACTATCTGTACAATGACCTGTGGGGGCCATACGGATTTTACGATGCTTTCAACTTCGACGAGAACTGGTTCGCCGACAGCTATATCGCCATCGACCAGGGCCCCATCGTGGTGATGATCGAAAACTACAGGAGCGGCCTGCTGTGGGATGTCTTCATGAAAAATGAAGAGGTGCACACCGGACTTGAAAGGCTTGGCTTCTATTACGATACATCAGAAAAAAATTAGTTGCTGCAACACAACAGGGTATGAAAAAACAGCTACATCCATTCCTTTTACTGCTTCTTTTGTTCTCTGCCGCAGGCATCCGTGCCCAGACAGAGATCCATCCTCCATCCTTTACCTTCCCCCCGCAACAGACGCTCACGGAATCGGATGCACATCCCTTTATGATAAAAAATGTGGGTGACACGCCTGTTGTCATTCATCCTGAAAATGTTGTCCTGGAAGGAAAACATTCACAAACAACCCGTTTCTCCGTTCTTTCCTATAATATTGAAGCCGACGACGGCAACTGGCCCGGACGTTTTGCCTTTATGCTTGAAGAGATCAGGGCGATGGACGTGGACATCATGGGACTTCAGGAGGTGATCCAGCGAGAACACCTCGACAACCAAGCCATGCAGATGGCCGACTCACTCGGTTTTTATTATTACTTCGATTCGGTCGATGATGAACACCAGGCATTTAGGTACGGAAACGCGATCGTGAGCCGCTACCCCATCGAAGAGACCAACTTCCGTGTGCTGCAGCCGCTGACCCATCACCGCAACGCCATCCATGCCCTGGTCAACGTGAACGGGCACAGCGTCGACATGTATAACACCCACCTGCACCACCCCGGTCTCGACCACCATATCCGTGAGGAACAGATCGCCGACCTGCTCGATTTTATCGAAGAGACAAACAGCGGAGGCTTCATCTTCGTTACCGGCGACTTTAACGCAAACCCCGACTGGGAAGAGATGCAACAGATGTATGCCACCCTGAAGGATGTCTATCCGCTCTTTCACGACAACCACCTCGACCCTGAGCATGCCACCCTCAACCACCGCCTGGGACACCAGATGCGGAGGATAGACTACGTCTTTTTCAACAAGGCAAGCCTCGACCTGCTTGTCCCGCTGTCGGCAGAGATCGTGATGGACCAGGAACACGAAGACCCCGACATGGAGAATGACCACTTTGGCGTGTTCGCCACCTTTGACCTGCTGGCCGACGACGTTGACTTCATGCTTTGTTTTTCGGAAGAGAGCGTCGAGCTACAGCCACAGGATAGCGTCACGGCAAACGTGTCGTTTACCCCGCAAACCGTTGGGATGAAAGAGGTCGTGTTGTCAGTACACGGCCATGAAGCCACCATCAGCGGCGAAGCGTTCGATGCCACCATCAGCGATTTTCCCTGGGA
>SLCY01000091.1 GCA_007125585.1 Bacteroidales bacterium | reverse complement strand
TGCGTTGGGCAGCGTGCTGAACCACGTATTGCTCCATCAAACCATTATCGGCCAGGAGACCATCCTGCAGATGGAGAAGGCCGGACATATGCCCGACATGATCGTGGCGCCCTTCGGCGGTGGCAGCAACTTTGCCGGCATTGCCTTCCCCTTCCTGCACCTGAACTTCACCAAGGGGCAAAACATACGATGCATCGCGGTCGAGCCGACATCCTGTCCCAAGCTCACCCAGGGATCGTTCCGTTACGACTTTGGCGATACCGCGGGGATGACGCCACTGCTTCCCATGTTTACCCTGGGACATGATTTCATGCCCAGTGCCATCCATGCCGGCGGACTGCGCTATCACGGGGCAGGTGTGCTCGTAAGCCAGCTGCTGAAAGACGGACTGATAGAGGCGGTCGCACAAAACCAGGCACGCTGTTTTAGTGCAGGGATGGACTTTATCCGTTCAGAAGGAATCATCCCCGCACCCGAAGCCACCCATGCCATCGCCACCGTCATCGACGAAGCCATCCGCTGCCGCGAAGAGGGCAAGACAAAAAATATCCTGTTCAACCTTTGCGGACACGGCTATTTCGACATGTCGGCCTATGGCGACTATATGGAAGGGAAGCTGACGGATGTGCCACCGGACAAGAAGGCCATGGCAGAATCACTCAGCGCACTGGACAAGCTGCAACCCGACGGGTGAGTGGACACTCAGGACCGGCCTGTACATACACCCCTTTCCCCTTTGCCTCCGCTCCCGTATCCATCTGGCAGAGCGGCCCGGGAGAGGAACACCCTTCAGATCCCCTTTCATTCTCAGGGTATGATCTCCTTCAAAGGAGTTACAAGGTGGTGTGTGTCAGGCCGGCATAACATGCGCCGACCGGCACAGGGACTCTCCCGTGGGGTTAGGTTGGCTTCATCAGCCGCAAACCACAGCAACGGGACAAGTGTGCGATCACCCATGGTGAAACACCTATTCACGCAGACGATGCTCCCGGGTCCAGTGGGTTGAGCGTCCCAGGAAACGCATGCCCATGACATAGCCCCTCATGCGCAAGGTGTTGTTGCCGTCGAGGCGCATATAGGCACTGTATGTACGGCCGTTCTCCGGATCATAGATGGTGCCGCCAGACCATTCACTTTTCGATGCATCGTAGGAGAAACCCTTGAGGATCTCAAGCCCGAGAAGCGGCCGGCTGCGCAGCGCCCTGTCAGGGTTCTCATCATCGAGCTTGGCGCTGCCATCCTCTTCAAACGGCTCGTCGAGCCACACGATCTTGCCATAATATTGATAGTCGCCCTTTTTGTAAATCTCAATCTGGGATTGCCCCTCTTCGGTCAGCCAGTATCCGAGCACACGGCCTTCCTGGGCAAAGGCGGCAATGCCAAATAAGGTCATCACCAGCAGCACAATTGATTTTTTTTTCATCTTCCTGGTTTAGGTTGTTAAATGAACGTATAAAATTATGCAAATTTTTTAAAGCAAAAACAATTCAAAAGTAAGGGGGTTTTTTTCATGAGAGTCAACATTTGCTGCTTCAAGGTTGTTTACCTTTGTGGTAATAACCGCAACGATCCGGCTATGAAGCGGGCCACGTGGAAACCACGGCCAAAAGGGCCGGCCAGAAGCCAACAGCCGGAAAAAGCAATGAACTTCAATCAAAATGATATGTCAAGCATATGAAAAAACCAGGCATTCTTCAAATGATCCGGGCGCCCTTTCTGAGTTCCATTTTTGCACCGCTGTTTGCAGGCACGTTGCTTGGCGTAAGCATCGCTGATGGTTTTCTTTTCATCAACTTCATCCTGGTGCTTATCACAGGCATTGGGTTGCATGCCGCCGTGAATGTATATAATGATATTTATGATACGATACAGGGCACTGACAAGGTGAATGTCCACCGCAACGAAGCCAGCGGCGGCTCGGGAATATTGCAGGATTTTCCGGAGCTGATGGGCAGGATGTATTTTGTGGCCCGGACATCGCTGATCATTGCCCTGGCGGGTACCGTTGCGCTTACATTTTTCATCGATCCGCGCTTGTTGCCTCACCTGTGGGTGTTGTACCTGCTCTCGGCATTTTTCAGCAAGTATTACACGGCACCACCGGTGAAGCTTTCATATCGTGGCTGGGGGGAGTTGTCGGTCTGGTTTGCCTTTGGCCCGATGGCCATCATGCTTGCCGCAGTGGGCCAGAACGTCGGATTTCATCCGATGGTGATAACCCTGATGCCCATCACCGGGCTGAGCACCCTGTCTATCCTGCTCGCGGGCCAGCTGATCGACCTGGAGGCCGACCGCGCAGGCGATAAGCACGGGGTGGCGTCGCGCCTGGGCACCCGGGCCACCGCTGTCATCTACCTGTTGGTCCAACTGGCCATTGTAGCCAATGTCCTCATCCTTGCCATCCGTTTACCGGATCCCGGCTGGCCTCTTCTGTTGGGCCTCATCCCTTATGTGCTCATCTTCCCAAAAGCAGCCGGCATCATCATGAGGCACCATGACAATCCGGCGCTGCTCAAAAAAGGCGCCAAGCTGACAGTGCTCACCCACGTGTCTTTCTCCCTTATGCTGCTGATTGGACTGGCTATAAGGCTGTTGTAAAAAAGCCACGCATCAGGAGACATTACATAAAAACAACCCACAGGATGATCAGAATGAGAGGTGCAGAGAGTGACCCCAGCAGGTTCACCACATCATTGGGCGACATCGCCTCAGTCCACCCGGCCATATGGTCTTTGAACAGGCCTGCGCCTCCCAGCTTTTCTTCTGCAAAAGCACCCAGGAGAGAGTCGGTAAAAGAAGCCAAAAACCCTGATGCTGTCAGGAGGGTGATGACGGTCAGGTCTGGTTCAGGGAAAAACAGATGATACGCCAGCAAGCTGATGGCGAACGACCCGACCAGGGCAGCCACGGTCCCAGCCACCGAGACACCTCCCGATATACCCGACATCTTCATCCTGAAATGCGCCAACGAAAAACAGCGCCGGTGAAAGACCTGGCCAATCTCGCTCGACCATGTATCGGCAGTCACCGCGGCAACCAGGCTGATGTAAACGTATATCAGCATGGGCTCCCTGACGATCAGCCAGCCAGCGGAAGCCATCAGCGCCCACAAGCTGTTGGCAAGCACCTGCCAGGCATTGCGCCGGTTGGCTGGGGCTTTCTTGCCCCTGACCGCTGTGTTGATCATGGTAAACACCACAGAAGAAACAAAAAAGGCCAATAAGGGGATGGTCCAGGCGATACCCATCACACCCAACAGATAGAAGCCCATAAAGTACACCGCCACGCCTGCATTCTTTGTAAGCAGGCCCGTCCGGAAAAGCAGGAAGGCCGTCAGGGCTGACAAGACAACCACGGCAGTGAGAAACAACAAGTCGCTCTCACTCCTGTCCAGGACAAGAAAAAACAGGGCTGATCCCACCGGGATGGAAAAATTGTCGGACCCCTTGTACGATATCAGTTCAAAGGTGATGGCCAACAAGATGGGCAGCACGACATAGGCATGCACATCGAAATAAGATACAGGCAACAGGATGAGGAAGATCAGCAGGGCCGTAACAGCGAAACTGAGCACACCATAAAGGCTTTTCTCTTCTTTAAATGTTTGGAAATAGATGTTGCCGGGCCTGACCATTCCGGTAATATTGGCAGCAGTGTCAGACACCGTAAGGATCAACAGGGATATCTGGAAAAATTGGATCGGCATCTTGTAGAGCAACAAAAAAGATGTGACAATCCCCAGAGGATAGAACAGCGTGCCCAGACTGGCATCGCTTGTTCTGTGCAGCAAGCGGAAGCGACGGTAATTGAACGTGGCAAAAGCAAAAACGGTCCCGGCCATGATCAGCAAAAACAACAGTTTTTTCTCGACGAAAAAGGTCAGCAGAAAAACGGCCAGCCCGGTAAAGAAATGGATGCTCTTCCGGATCAAACGGTTTCGGTCTATCATAAGCCCTCAAAGCCGACGCATTAAGCGAAGCGACCCCCCAAAAGTACGTGATTTTATTGTTTCCTTGCACTCTTTTGCAAGGATGTTGTATATTTATGGCACTGTCAAGCCCGGCCTGTATCATGTTGAGGGACTGTTTTTCATGCAGATTGGTTTTTGACTATACCGGAAGCTGCGACAACGGTCCCGGACAGTGTTTCGCGAGGTGTTGGCTTGCGTAAGATGCCATGGATTGATCTGCAACACATTGAAATACAAATGGCAGTTTACAATGATCGTCAAAAGGATCTGTCCACGCCTGCAATCGTACGCACAGGCGGATGGCCCTCGCACGGTGTGCTCCATGTGCCCGGCATATAACAGCGAATAGGATCATTGGCCAGCTTTCGGCCTTTATTAGCCATTGGCTCTCGGCTGAGGTCAGTGCCTGAGTATTACAGACAGAAATATAATAATAAACATGACCGCATGAAAATCCTGAACCTTCTCTTTTTTGTCTTCATGGTAGTGATGAACTATCTTGCCAACGCCCTGCCCATCAACGGAAAAACCACCGGCGAACTGTCGGCACAGTACCCCAACCTGTTT
>SLCY01000032.1 GCA_007125585.1 Bacteroidales bacterium | reverse complement strand
TGGATGGGAGCCAAAGAAAAAGTACATCGAACGTCAAAAAAAGCACAAGGAATAATCAGATAAAAAAACAGGCAACGACCGGGTGAAAGACCTTGAGAGGTTTTTCATCCGTCTGTGTGTATTTTCGAACGAAAAAAATTCATGTATATTTACGCATATGAAAATTATAATCAGCGGATCGACCGGCTTTCTGGGGAGCAAGGCCGCAAACATGTTTTCTTCCGGGGGGCATGAGGTGGTGGGTGCGGGCAGGGAGTTGTTTTCTCTGGCTGCGGAAGCTTTGGCCAAAGAGTTGCAGGGTGCCGGGGCGATCATACACCTTGCAGGGGCACCCATTTTAAGGCGCTGGACCAAAAAGTGGCAGCGGGAGATCTATGAGAGCCGTGTAAAGACCACCCGCAGGCTGACAGATGCCATGCATTTCATGGAGCAGAAGCCCCGTGTTTTTATTTGTGCTTCGGCTGTAGGCATTTATCCTGACACTGGTGTGCACGATGAGCGCAGCGATGCTGTTGCCGGTGGGTTTCTTGGCAAGGTTTGCCGCGACTGGGAGGCAGCTGCCGCTCGTGCACCGGAGGGTTGCCGCACCCTGATGTTTCGTTTTGGGATCATCCTTGGGAGCGACGGAGGTGCATTGAAACAAATGCTGCTTCCTTTCAGGCTTGGGTTGGGAGGGCGGATTGCCGGAGGCCGGCAGAAAATGTCGTGGGTACATATCGATGATGTGCTGGGGGCCATGCTTTTTGCCCTGGAGGACCAACAATTGACGGGACCTGTCAACATTTGCTCACCGGGTCCGGTAACCAACGCAGATTTTACGAGGGTTCTTGCCCGTACATTACGGCGGCCCGCTATGCTTCCCATACCTTCTTTCATTTTGCGGCTGGCCTTTGGCAAAGGTGCCGGTGTCTTAACCGGCGGGCAGTGTGCCCTTCCTGCCAAGCTGGAGGCAAGCAGGTACCGGTTTCGTTTCCCCGGCCTGGAGGATGCATTGAAGGACCTGTTAAAGCATTGAATCGCGGTGTCATTAACCGAAGAGCATTCGGAAAACCTGGTCTATCCGGGCCACAGGGTTGATCTTGATGCCAAAGTTCTTTTTTTCAAGGCCTTTGAGGTTGTATTTGGAGACAAATATTTCTCTGAAACCGAGTTTGGCGGCTTCAGCGATGCGCTGCCGGATGCGTGTTACCGGTCTTATTTCTCCGGTAAGGCCTACTTCTGCCGCAAAGCAGGTGTTTTCCCTGACGGGCACATCTTCGTTCGATGACAGCACGGCACAGATGATGCCCAGGTCTGTTGCGGGGTCATCCACACGGATGCCTCCGGTCACATTAAGGAATACATCTTTGGCAGCGATGCGGAACCCACATCTTTTTTCCAGGACAGCCAGCAACATGTTCATCCTTCGCAGGTCGAAGCCCGTTGCGGATCGTTGCGGCGTGCCGTACGCAGCCGAGCTGACCAGTGCCTGGGTCTCGATCAGCATGGGACGCATCCCTTCAATGGTGGCTGAAACGGTGACACCACTCAGGTTTTCATCGCGCTGTGACAGCAAAAGTTCCGAAGGGTTGGACACCTCACGCAGGCCGTTGTCGCGCATCTCAAAGATGCCCAGCTCGCTGGTGCTGCCAAAGCGGTTTTTTGCTGCCCGCAGGATCCGGTACACATGGTTATGGTCGCCCTCAAACTGCAGCACGGTATCTACCATGTGTTCAAGCAGCTTGGGCCCGGCAAGGGATCCCTCCTTGGTGATGTGTCCGATTAGAAAAACAGGGGTGCCGCTTTCTTTCGAAAAACGTTGAAACTCGGCAGCACACTCCCTGATCTGGGAAATACTCCCGGCAGCCGCATCGAGGTTCGATGTGGTCAATGTCT
Source organism: Bacteroidales bacterium (assembly GCA_007125585.1). Taxonomy (GTDB): domain Bacteria; phylum Bacteroidota; class Bacteroidia; order Bacteroidales; family UBA7960; genus PUPG01. The sequence continues at coordinate 13,967 of SLCY01000032.1, read as the reverse complement.
GGATGGAGTCGATCACCACTACGGATGGCTGCAAAGACTCGATATGGTCAAAAATGGTATCGGTATCTGTTCCGGTCAGGACATAGCAGGCGGGGTGCGTAATGCCAAGGCGGTTGGCGCGCATGCTGAGTTGCATGTCGCTCTCTTCACCAGAGATATACAATATCTTTTGGTCGCGCATCTGCATGGCCACCTGGAGCATCAGCGTCGATTTCCCAATGCCTGGCTCACCACCGATAAGCATGATTGCACCGGGAACGATGCCGCCACCCAACACCCTGTCAAGTTCGGCGCTGTGGGTAGATATGCGGCCCAGGGTGGCGGAAGCATTAACCTCATGGATCAGCTGTGGCTTTTGAGACACTCGGTGCCCTCCATATTCCCTTGCACGCCCCCCGCGTTGCGCACCCTCTTTTTTTAAAACCTCTTCTACATAAGTGTTCCATTCACCACAAGCAGTGCAACGACCCATCCATTTGGGGGACTCCGCCCCGCAGCTGCTGCAAAAGAACGCCTTTTTCACTCTGGGCATAACCGAATGATCTTATAAATAAATGCATCAAGCAGAAAAGAAAGGGAAAACCGCAACATGTTCTGTATATTGGCTTTCCCTCTGTAACCATGAAAACAAGGGTATAAAGTTACAAAAATATTTTGAAAGGCGGATGGGTGATCATAGCGTACGGTCGAAAATGTGGAGGGGTTGCCACATGTTGTTGCAGGAATACCCTATGAAAACGATTATTCCTTTTGACAAACCGTGGCGGGCCCAGCTATAGTTTCTTGATTGTCAACACTTCGTCTCTTCAAAAGGACGATTCCTGTCATCTGGCACAGATTTTTATATCTTTAAGGTGCCCTTTGGTTGGACACATGAAGTCCGCCAGGGCATGGAACGGAAATATTTTCCATGCAACAATTGTTTATTGATACATTCATAAATCTTAAAAGAATGAAAGCCATGAAGAAAAATGTGATTGTTCCCTTGATGGGACTGTTTATCATGCTGATCGGATGTCAGCCGGAGGTCAGGCATGAGGTTGATTTGGTTGACCCGGTACAAATTGCTGTTTTGGTGGATGAAGGGTTTCATGATGGTGAGGCTTACATGCCCATAGGCTATCTGACAAACCGCGGTGTACAGGTCACGGTGATCGGTCCGGAGATCGGGCTGGTGTCGGCCTACAACAGCGACTTCACCATCATGATCCAGAGAACGGTTGACGAGGTGGGGGTTGATGATTTTGACGCGTTGATCCTGCCTGGTGGTCAGGCGCCCGCCCGGTTGCGTGAGCATGAGACTGTGGTAGCGTTTGCCCGTGACTTTTTTGAGTCAGGCAAAGTGGTGGCTGCCATATGTCACGGGCCACAGGTGTTGATCACGGCAGGGGTAATGGAAGGCATGAATGCCACGGGATTCAGTGGCATACAAGAAGAGCTTGAAGAAGCCGGTGTAAATTACATGGACGAGTCGGTCGTGATCCACGACAACCTGATCACTTCACGGACGCCGCCGGACCTCTACGATTTTTCCAAAGCGATAGAACAGTCGGTGCTGGTGTCGCCCACAATTGAGGACATCCCGGCACAACCGGTGGTTTAGTTCAATTTGAACCCCCATCTCTCACAGAATGGTGGAGATGTTTTCTTTGCTTTGCATCTGATGGGATGCTTCTGACATTTCATGCATGAGCGGGTGGCCGGGTATCTTCTTCAACAGTGAAGGCCTGGGTTTCAGACCTGATTAACCCGCTTTCCCTGGTGACAGTGGTTGAAAGGCAGGGGGTGTCCGTTGGGGTGGGTTTTGATAAAACACGTTTGTTATGCCATTAATGACAAGAAAAACCTTTAAAGAGTTGGCTGAAGTAGGGCGGCGGCCATGCATCTCCATCTATATTCCCACAGACCGTGTGGGTGATAACAAGAAGGCGCAGATACGCTTCAAGAACCACATCCAGATGGGGAGAGGCTGTCTTCAGGACCAGGGAATGTCAGAAAGGCAGATCAGTGAGTTCACCCGGCCTTTGGAGATGTTGCAGAATGACCCGGAGATATGGCGTCATTTGTCTGATGGGCTGGCTGTCTTTTTGAGTCCCGGGAAGTTCGCCTACTCCACTTTTCCCATACGTTTCAAGGAATATGCTGAGGTGAACACCCATTTTTATTTATTGCCTTTAATGCCAGTCTTTAATGGTGACGGCCGGTTTTTTATCCTTGCTTTGAGTTTGGGTCAGGTGCGTTTGTTTGAAGGCACGCGTGACCATGTGATGGAGATTGGCATCGATGACCTGGTCCCCCAGACCATTTATGACACCATAGGGCATGATTATGAGCAGCGGTCCCTGCAGTTCCGCAGCGGACAAACAGGAGGCGGAGAGGGTCTTTTTCATGGCCAGGGGCGGGGAAAGGATTACAGGAAGGAAGAGATCGTCAAGCACCTCCGGGAGATAAACAGAAGTCTCGCCGGTTTTTTACAGGGCTATGAGTCGCCAATGGTCGTGGCCTCCGTCGACTATATTTTTGCTTTGTACCGTACTGTGAACACGTACGCCCATCTTTTTCCCAAAAACATTTCCGGCAGCCCGGATGAGGAAAAGATGCAGGACATGCATCAACGGGCCTGGTCATTATTGAAAGACCATTTCCTGAAACACAGGCATAAAACCTTAAAAGATTACCATTTCCTTTCGAGCAAGGGCCGCACCACTTCTGTCATGGCAGATATTGTCTATGCTTTGCAGGAGGGCCGCATCGACACGCTGTTCATACAGAAGGATCAACATTTGTGGGGTGTTGTCGACAAAGCCAGTAACGGTGTACACATTCAGGATGAAAAAACCGCAGAGAACCATTGCTTGCTGGACCGGGTTGCGAAGTCTGCTTTTTTACAGGGGGCAAGGGTTTATTTAATGGAGGGAGAAGAGATGCCGGAGAATGGATCCGTGATTGCTGCCACGCTGCGTTTTTAGGATATTTTAATGCTGTATTCACGCATCTTGTTATAAAGTGTTTTACGGTCTACTTTTAACAGGTGGGCGGTTTTTGTTTTGTTGTAACCTGTTTCTTGCAGGGCCAGGATGATGGCTTCCCGTTCAGCGGCCATGGCTGCCTGTTTTAGAGATGCAGGGAGTTGATATGCTTTCTCGGGGCTTTCGCTGTCATCATCTCCCTTTTCATGAAACCTGATCTCTTCGGGCATGGTGTCTTCAGTGATCAGCTTACCCTGGGCCAGCAGGACACACCTGTTCACAACATTTTCCAGCTCCCGGATGTTTCCCGGCCATGGATAGGTCAAAAATATCTTCTTCACCCGCTCATCAAAATCAACGATGTTTTTTTGGAATTCCGCATTGGCGTTATTCATAAAACGGCGGGCAAACTCAAAAATGTCATCTTTGCGATCTCTCAAGGGGGGCAGGCTGATCTTGAAACCATTGATCCGGTGATAGAGGTCTTCGCGAAACACCCTTGACCGAACATCGTTGATCAGGTCTTCGTTTGTTGCGGCAATGATGCGCACATCCACCTTTATTCTTTTGTTGTCGCCAATGCGGCTGATGGTTTTCTCTTGCAGGGTACGCAGCAGTCTTACCTGGTTTTCGTGCGAGAGGTTGCCGATCTCGTCCATGAAGAGGGTGCCTCCCCCGGCGGCTTCAAAGCAGCCGGCCTTGTCTTTTATGGCTCCGGTGAAAGCGCCCTTTACATGACCAAACAGTTCGCTGTTGGCCAGTTCGCCGGGCAAAGCACCGCAATCCAGGGCCACAAAAGGCTTGTCCTTTCTCTGGCTTTGGTAGTGTATGGCCCGTGCGATGAATTCCTTGCCCGAGCCGGTCTCACCCACAATCAGCACATTCAGGTTTGTGGGGGCAACCATCTCAACATGGTTCAGTACATTGTTTATGGCACTGCCAACCCCTTTTACGAAACGTTGTTCGAACGCGGCCTGGCTTTCCAACCCCTTGTCAAGGACCTTTTTAATCAGCTTCAGGATCTCTTCCGGCAGAAAAGGTTTGGTCACATAATCAACGGCGCCTGCCCTGATCATTTTCACAGCTGTCCTCACATCGGCATAAGCCGTCATAAACGCCACGGGCAAAAGCGGATCGATCTTTTTGATCCGCGTAAACACCTCTAGCCCATCTGCATCGGGCAACCGGTAGTCGCACAACACAAAGCCGACACCCCCTTTTTTCAGCGCCTTGATCCCATTGTTGGCAGTAAAGGCGGTAATCACCCTGAATCCCTGTTTTTTCAAACAGGCTTCCAGCTGTTTGCAGATATAGGTGTCGTCATCGATGATGAGTATCTTTCCCATGGACATCTTTTTTGTGTTGTGGACAAATGTCCACACTCAAAGATACATGATTTTTCTTCATTCGAAATTACACACAGACGAATGAAAAACTTCTCAAGGTCTTTCACCCGGTCGTTGCTTGTTTATTAATGTTTATCATTTGTCAAAAGGTCAAAGAGGTTTAAGGGTTTAAAGGTTTAAGGCGGATTTATCCCCCCACAGGGCCCGGTCGATCACGGATTTATATGGGGTCTTAGATCCGTACGAAATCGCATACAAACTGTGCGTATTCGAACACTTTTTGAAAAACCCCAACAAGGTTCAGGCCTTTTAAACACCTGTTATTAAGTTATTTATATGATTTGGCACGGATCTGGTTAGATTATCAGTGAAGTTCAAAACGAAAACCAAAAACATTCACCATAAAAACATTGAGTCATGAAAACAAGAATGATCATCACCGCCGCCGCAATCATTTTGAGTGTAACTTTTGCCAGTGCAAAACCAGGTGGGGCCCTCACCTTTACAGATGCACTGGGCCGGACCCTGATTCAGCCAGTCAAGACAGAAGAAGCCTGCGACAATATTCCTGCAGAAGTACAGGCAGAAATTTTCCGCATGCGCAATGAAGCCGCCAACAAGGTATTTGACCTGTCGGAACTCATGAAACCGGAAGCAGAAGAGCCGCTTCCTTTCGACCTGGACAGAATGTTCAAAATGGCAAACAAATAAGCCATAGCCAGCATCCCCATACAGCCTGTTTGCGTACCATTCTGATTGCTGAAACCTGCCGGATTGTCCGGCAGGTTTTTTCTTTCCCCCGTGGGGTTTTTCACTCCGGTCTTCTTTCCTGCCGCTGCCCCGCCGGTTATAATTCCCGCACAAAAGCAAAAGCCCCCTTTGGCGATATAAATCCATTTTATATTGTTATTTATTGGTTTTATGTCGTATTTTTGTGTCTGTTTGCCATGTTTTATTTTTCGTTGTTTACAGTGGGAAACATGGCTGCATCAAAAACAGACCGGGACACAAAAGGACTGTCCATCCAAAGCCGGGTATGTGCAAGCGAAAAACGGCATAAAAGAAGAGAGTAGCCCCTTTGAATAAACCATTCAAAGACCTGAGGAGATGGTGTAATTAAAAGCTGAACCATTATGAGAAGTCATTGTAAACTAATTATTTGCGTCATTGCCTTTGCAGCAGTTTCTGTTTCCTGCAGCGATGATACAACCAGGATTGAAGAAACAGAGAGGCAGCCAGGGCAGGAGCTCTATGACATTGAGCTTATCCGGCGCACAAACGTGGAAGAGAAACAGTTGGTTGCAGAATATTTTAGCCAGGAGGGTTTTGCAAACAAAACACACTTAAATTTTGATGCCGGCTACCGGGAGGCTTTGGTTGCAGAATACACCGGGCTTGAGGGCCGGTCGATCGTGTTGACCTACGACAGTTTTTCGGACAAGGACGGCACGGAGGTTTCGCTGATCCTGATAGCGGACGGTGAAAACCGGGTGGTGACCCATTACGAACATGTAAAAAAAGATGCCGGATCAACAACCGTGGTTACGGTTTACCATGAAGGCGTTGAGTGGTTTGTCTCCCACATCGACAAAGAAACGGGAGAAATCATCGACCTGTCTTTTGGCAGCGGTTTGAAAACAGCCGATGACGACGATGAACAGGGTATGACATTTGCCGAGTGCGCGTTAATGGCGATAGAAGCGTGCGTTGAGGACGCCGGCTGTGCCTTTATGTGTGCTGTAACGTGGAAGTATTGTTTGGGGGCCATTGCCGCTGCCTGTTTGATAGTGACCGCTTAGTAACGGGTGGTTGCGGTTAGGTCAGCGCAAGGCAATGGCTGTCCGGGTCCGGTTAACCGGCTGCCGGCAATTTGTGTAAGACAGGCTGAAGCCTGTCAAAGCAAATAGCTTTTTAAAAATTCGTAATATTGTAACAAAAACCAACACCATGCATTCTTTTTATTACATCATCACGATCGTTTTGGTTTTCCTCGCTGTTTTTCTTTTGGGCTGGGCGATTAATGACATCATAAAACACAGGAAAAACAAAGGCATCATTCTGCTTTTGATTCTCACACCCATCATTGGCCCGTTGATTTATTTTCAGACAAGCCGGGGCCGGGCAAGCCGCCAGTGACAGGCTGTGTTTTTAACGGCTGGCATGCTTGACTGTTTACCGAGGCTGTCTCAACAACCAGGGGGCAGCCTCATTTTTCTGCACCTGCATGGTTTGAATTCCCAGATACCGATAATGGGGCCCGATATTGTTGCTCTTACGGGGGCATAGTTGTTAACCCGGGACATTAATGATGCTGACCGGTCATCAAAAGATTGATCCGGCAAATGCAATTATTTCCTACCTTTAAGCCGACCTATATTAATCATCAAAGTGTTGACCTCTAAGCTAATTAAACATGTTTGTAATGAGTATCTTCTCTGTTGATTTACCGGCCCTGCTGGGGGTGAGCCCCTGGTTGACGACCTATGTGGTCGTTCCGCTGGTTGTTGTTCTTCTTGCAACCATCGTCTCAAAAATTTTCAGGGTCTTGATGCATCGATATTTTGAACGCAGCTCGCAACTGCTAAAGGTTGATCCCACGCGTTACCGGTTTTTTAAAAATGCTGTCAGTTTCATCATCTTCCTCGTGGCAATTACCTTCATCTTTTACAGCATTCCCGAACTGCATACCCTCGGAGTGTCCTTGTTTGCCGGTGCAGGTATCCTGGCCATCATTATTGGTTTTGCATCGCAGGCAGCATTTGCCAACATCATCTCAGGGATCTTTATTGTGACCTCCAAGCCATTCCGGGTGGGCGATTATATAAAGGTCAGCGATGAGTTTTTTGGCACGGTGGAAGACATCACCCTTCGGCACACGGTGATCCGCAACAACGAAAACCGGCGTATCATCATCCCCAACTCCGTGATCAACAACCAAACCATCATCAACAGCAACATTGTGGATGAAAAAGTTTGCAGCCTGATTGAGATTGGCATCAGCTACGACAGCAACCTGGACCAGGCCATTAAAATCATCCAGGAAGAAGTGGTGAAGCACCCGTTGGCACTGGACAACCGTACCGATCAAGACAAAGCGGAAAATGTGCCACAGGTGGTTGTACGGGTGATGGGCTTTGGCGAATCTTCTGTCAATCTCCGCGGATATGCATGGGCATCTAGCTCGTTTGATGCCTTCGTGATGCGTACCGATCTGCACAGATCCATCAAGTTACGCTTTGACCGTGAGGGGATTGAAATCCCATTCCCCTACAGGACCATTGTGATGAAAGACCAAAAAGTGAAATAACCGGGCTGTTCTCTCAGTATAAATCGGTGACACATGGAATTAGGGTCGGTCATACAGCTCAGTTACTTCTGGTTGCCTTTTATTGGGTTTGCGGTGGGTTTGCTGGCAACGATGGTTGGTGGCAACGGTGCTTTTTTCTTCCCGCCCACATTGATCCTGTTCTTTCAGGTATCACCCAGGGTGGCCATTGCCACATCCCTGGCGGCAGTCATTCCAATAGGCCTGATCGGGTCGGTGGAACACTTCAGGCGAAGCAACATCAACCTTCCTGTAGGCATCGTTTTCGGCTCGGCCGGATTGGCGGGCGCCCTGGTGGGAGCATACATTTCAGGCATCATGGAGCCTGCCACCCTTGTTACAGCATTCGGGCTGTATTCTGTTGCGCTGGGCTTATTGACCTTGCGCGTACCGAAAAGCAAGCCGGAGGGAGGTGTTATCCCTCCGGCAAATTTTGCCGAACTAAAAAACAAACAGATCCCGCTTATCTTGTGCTTTGGTCTTGTATCAGGGATCGTGGCTGGGCTGTTCGGCACCAGCGGGACCGTCCCGGTGCTTGCCGGACTGTTCATATTGCAGTTTCCTGTAAAGCTTGTGATCGGCACCTCCGTTTTGATCGTTTTCATGAATGCATTGTCGGGGTTCGGCGGACATGTTTTGATGGGAGAAATTGACCCCCGGCTGATCTTCCTGCTTGGCTCGGGCGCAGCGGGAGGTGCCTTCATTGGCCCGCGGTTATTGGTACACATACGTCCCGAACGCAAAGAAGGCAGCATACGGTATCTCTTTGCCGCCATTGTTGTTGCAATGGGGCTTTTTCTCGTATTTTGGCAATGGTAATGCTCTGCGCCAAGGATGCCAGCCACCAAATGGCCGCCAACGACACAGATTATTTGCATGGTAACGGCCACCCCATTTGGAAAGTAAAACCAGAAAAACAATTGATCGAAAGGCAGGATGGATTAATTTTTTCTAATTTTATGATCCATATCCTTCACGGATTAACAAAAGGACCTTATCCATAACATAACAATGCACAAAGAAAAGGTTGTCACAATTCCCAACTGCCTCACATTTTACCGGTTTCTATCCGCCCCTGCGATCATTTGGTTCATTGTTTCTGGCTGGCAAAAGATGTTTGTTTTGTTTATCATGATCAACCTTGTAACGGATGCCCTGGATGGTTTTTTTGCCAGAAAGCTCAACCTGCACACAGACCTTGGTGCACGAATGGACTCCATTGCCGACAAAATTACTTATGTGCTGGCAATAACAGGCCTTTTTGTGTTTAAAATGGAAGAAATGCAGCCCTACCTGGGGAGCTTGTTGACTTTCATCTCCCTTGGCATGATCTGTTTGATCCATTCCTTCGTGAAGTTTGGAAAAATATCAAGCCTGCACACCTATGCCGCCAAAATTGGAGGATATCTGCAGGGCCTGTTCTTTTTCGTGCTGTTTGTCCACGGTCTCGTTCCCGTCTTGTATTACGTCATGATCACCTGGGCAATTCTGTCCGTCATCGAGATGATCGTGATCCAGCTCATCATTCCCAACATGAGGCACAATGTGAAGGGGCTTTATTGGGTTTTGAAGGATCTTTCGGCCCGATAGTTTACATTCTTCGGTTTCCCACGCAGGGAAACGACAAGACAAGAGATGCTTTTTCCAAAATCCGTGGTCTGCAAATCAATTAACGATCACCGTCCTCAGCACAGCCAGCAAAAAATGGCTCCAGGGTTCACCATCTCTTAAAGCACAGATAAAATAATGTGACCACGAGGAGCTTGGGAGAGAAGGGGGGTGAGTTGCCGCAAAGTTTCCGGGAACAGATTTCTTTGTTAAGGTTCAGAAGGAAGGGGTATAAACGAATGGTCGATCGAATTGCCTTGCACGTGAATTTCGAGATATCCCGCATTGGACAGTCCGTCCCGGAGGGCATCAACCGTTAGGTAGGTGGTGTTGCCAAATACCGTTTCGCTATGCTGGTGGTCGTGCCCCGATACAAACAGGTCGACACGGTGTTGGGCAAACAGCTGTATTTCAAAAATTTTATGTTCAGACTCAACCTTCAGCATTTCATGGGCTGGGACTGGGAATAAATTGATTCGTATGCAGTTTCCAGCTTCGGGATTGCCGTCACATCCTGAAAGTTGGCAAACAGCCTGAGATCGGCTGAATCAACCAGCAGTGAACCAACCGCTTTCTCTGCCGAAGCCATAACAATCCGGATTTGCTCTTTAAACAGAAAGGTTTTTTTGGATACTTTCAAAACAAAACCTGTACAAACACCTCAGGTTAAAACATGTTGGTTATCCGGAACTGATTAAAAGTCATCACAGCCATAGGTTTATAAGTATTCAAACAATGATATTCTGTATTTTTGTGCAATAAAATCAAAGGAGGTACAGGATATGAAGAAGATAATAATGGCTGGCTGCTTGACCGGATCTGTTTTGTTTAACTCTTGCAATATCATCCAACATACGCCCCAGGAAGTGCTCCTGGATGGATATTACAGGCTAACCGAACCAATGGAAGAAAGCAAAAACGTGTACCTGGAATGGAAGCAAGATGAAATGTTTTTGATCCCTGTGGGGGAAAACGACAACGGGATTGTTGATTCATTGCAAGCGGAAACAATGCGTTTTCCGGAAAGCCTTCAGGAGGTTGACATGGAAGAGCTCTCGCTGGTAAAGCCAAGTTTTGACATTGACCTTATCACTGTTTTATTCAAATACCGGCCCTCAGAGCCTTCGCTGCCAAAACAGATGAACAGTGATTTGAGTGGCGCCATATACACCGGCTACCGCAGGGACTATTTCCGTATAGGATATCATAAAGTGCCGACGGGCGAATACCGGAGACAGGTCTCCCATATAGGTTATTCAGCAGGAGTATTTGCCGGCTTTGGAGCAACAGCTGTCAATCCCTGGGTTACCAGCGACCAGATATCTGATGAATATGAGGGGGTTGTGTTTTCTGCAGGATTTGCAGGACTTGTGGGTCTGAATCATTTTACCGTTGGAATGGCGATTGGCTGGGACCGTTTGCTGGACCAGAACCGCCGGCATTGGATATATCAAAATAAGCCATGGGTTGGTGCTACCCTGGGCATTAACCTGAACTAAAACACAGGGTGGTAAACCCTGCTATCCTGGCTATGCCCAAGGTCTTCCGGTACTCTATATTTTCTGTGAGTTGACCGGGAAGACCGGTTCGGGCAATAACAAAACCACACACTTTATGAGCATTCAACACCATTGGCGTTGCATTGCTTTTTTCATTAACAATCTCATATCCGATTATCACCATTGGCTTTAAGGGAACTGGTGTTGCCGGGCGCACTGGTTTTAAAAAAACAGGTGACAATCCAATGGGCATTCCTGCCATACCATTAACGGTCTTTCGAATGCCCAGCATTCGGTGAGTCAGGTTACCGTTGTGGAGAACACTTGTAAATGACGCTGAAGTTCTGTGATTTTAATTAGGCCGTTCAGGTCTTGAATATATGCATATCTACCTAAAATAACCAAAGAATAATTAGGAATTAAAATTTTTCTATATATTTACTGCATATACCAAAACCCTCTCCCACCATGAAAACAATTCCCACTATCTGGATCTGCCTTTTAACGACAATTGTTATCGGCATTACAAGCCTTCAGGCACAAACAGAAGAGGTCACCCTTCGTTTTACGGCAAACCACACGTGCGCCCATGCTCAACTGGACAGTGTTTTCATTGAAAACCTGTCGCAGACGGGATCTACAACCCTGCATTATCCCGACACAGTGTTATCCTTTGTGTTTACAGACATAGCCATTGTTGAAGGACAGTACCAGGGACTCTACGTATCGCAGAATTATCCGAACCCATTCTCCGAAACCACCTTGATCGATGTGTTTGTCCCTTCTCACGACCAGCTCAGCTTCTCGGTGTACGACCTCTCGGGACGTCAGGTGAGCTTGATGGAAACAACGCTGGATGCCGGAATGCACCAGTTCCGGTTTGATGCCTGCCAGAAACAGGCCTATCTCCTGGTGGTAAACTCCAGACACCATGCGCAAACGCGGCTAATGCTTCAAATGGGAGTGGGCAGCCGCAGCCAGGCAAGGATCACTTACGAAGGAACAGCATCGGGTGATCATCTCAAATCATCCAATCCAGGCTTTGATTTTAATCCCGGGGATGAGCTGCGGTTTACCGGTTATGTAACAACCTCCTGGGGGGTAGTGGATTTCCGAACAATTACCGACAGTCCCGATACGGACCGGGACTATTTCTTTGACATAGCCAATCAAGTGCCGTCACAGCCCTCGGAAATATCGGGAGAAACGACCGTGCCGGGAAACCAGGCCGGGTTGGTGTATGAGACAGAACAGGTTCAGGGAGTAACCTATTTATGGACTGTTCCTGATGACTGGACCATAACCGGGGGACAGGGAAGCCATGCCATCGTGGTTGACGCCGGTGTAGAGTCGGGCAATATTGCCGTCGCAGCCCAAAACACCTGCGGCATGGGCCCCGAAAGGGTCCTGGCCGTTACCGTGCACTTCACACTTACCCTGGCGGCATCCCCCGCTGAAGGGGGAACGGTACAGGGCAGCGGAACCTACGGGCAAGGCGCTCAGGTGCCTGTGACAGCCTCGCCGGCCGAAGGGTGGGAGTTCTCGGGATGGACAGGCGACATCGCCCATGTCGACGATCCGGCTGCAGAGGCAACCACCGTGACCATGCCGGCCCACGACATTGTACTTACTGCCAATTTCGAGCTTTCCGACATTGTGCCAGATGTGTCCACCCTGGCAGAGCTGCGCGCCATGCCCGATGACGGAACGGTATATCGCTACACAGGCGAGGCTGTTATCGTGGCAATGGATGGCTTCCGCAACCGCAAATTCATCCAGGACGAAACAGCAGCCATCCTGATCGACGATGAGCCCGGCACGATCACAACACCGTATGGCCTCTATGACGTCATTACCAATGTCACAGGCCGCATCAATATCTGGAACAACATGCTGCGGTTTCAGCCCGAAGCCAACACGGAGCCCCCAACGGAGAACACGCCCGTGCAGCCTGTCGTTTTCGGCATCGATGGGTTGACAGCAGACGACCAGGCAAAGCTGGTGCAACTCCAAAATGTGGTTTTCACCGGGATTGGTGAAAGCGAAGTGTTCAGCAACGGAACAAATTATACTATTACCGATGGTGAAAACCAAATGGTGTTCAGAACCGATTTCTGGGATGTGGACTACATCGGGGAACCCATTCCGCATACACCCCTGAATATCACCGGTGTGATCATCCAGTTCCAGGAAAACATGCAGATCGTTGCACGCTTTGGAGATGATATGGAAGATTTGTCCGCACTGAGCAGCCTCACACTCAACGTCGACATGTCCTACGCCACTGGTTTTGATCCCGCCGCCGACATGGTCTATGTGACAGGCACCCTTGCCGGTTTCTGGCCCGAGCCGGGCTCCGATCCCGGCAACCAGCTCATGAGCCGTGTAGACCAAACCATGGTCTGGAGCAAAACCTTTTTGCTTGAACCAGGCCACTACGAGTACAAGTACTTCCTAAACGAAGGATGGGCAGGAGGCGAATGGGGGGCCGCAATAAACCGTCAGCTTACCCTGGAAGAGGATATGGCGGTCAATGACCTCTGGGGACACTTTGTGCTGGAACTATCAGGTCAACCCGCCGGGGCAGGAACACTGTCCGGCGAAGGAGTATACGCTTACGGTGCAACCGTTGGCATTGAGGCAACTCCTTTGCCGGGATGGGAATTCATTAACTGGACCGGCGATACGGAACATATGGACGACCCGCTGGCGGCCAGTGCAACGGTGACCATCCCAGCACAGGATATTTCCCTCACGGCCCATTTTGAGGAGGCAGACACCGAAGTGGTGGAGGTGACCAATCCCGCCACCGGACAAACCTGGATGGACCGCAACCTGGGTGCCAGCCGTGCAGCTACAAGCAGTACAGACGCAGAGGCCTATGGCGATCTGTACCAATGGGGACGCGGGTCCGACGGGCATCAGGGAAGAACCTCCGGTACAACAACCACATTGAGTGGCAGCGACACACCGGGACATGGCGATTTTATATTGTCTCCCGATCACCCCTATGACTGGCGCAGTCCCCAAAACCAAAATTTGTGGCAGGGCACCACCGGCATAAACAATCCCTGTCCTGAAGGGTACAGGTTGCCAACCGAAGCGGAATTAGATGCGGAACGATTGAGTTGGAGCAGCAACAATGCTGCCGGAGCCTTTGCTTCTCCGTTAAAATTGCTCGTGGCGGGTTGTCGTGACAACACCAATGGTTCGCTCATTA
>SLCY01000020.1 GCA_007125585.1 Bacteroidales bacterium | reverse complement strand
TTTTTCATGTGTCTGTGTGTAATTTCACATGAAAAAAATTCATGTATATTTGTCTCAGCGAAGAAGTTTTGATTGTTTCAAACCCCTTGCCGATGAATTTACATGAATACCAGGGAAAACAACTTTTGTTGCACCATGATGTCCCGGTTGCCCGGAGCATATTGATTGAAGATGTCAATGACGCAATACCTGCTGCTAAAAAGATCAGTGCTGCCACGGGGATAAAGATATGGGCTGTAAAGGCACAGGTTCATGCCGGTGGCAGGGGAAAGGGCGGTGGTGTCAAGATCGCCAGAAGCCTCCCGGAGGTTCAGTCACATGTTTCTGAAATCCTGGGCATGCGCCTTGTAACCCCGCAGACATCTGCCCAGGGCAAACTGGTAAGGAAAGTACTTGTAGAGCAAGGCATCTACTATCCCGGCGAGAGTGAGCCGGCGGAGTTATACATGAGTGTTCTTCTGAACCGGCACACAGCGCGCAATATGATCGTCTACTCACCCCGCGGCGGAATGAACATCGAAGAGGTGGCCGAGGAAACCCCCGAGCAGATCTTTACTGAAGAGATTGACCCGGTGGCCGGGATCCAGCCTTTTCAGTGCAGGCGCATTGCCTTTAACCTGGGCTTGAAAGGCGAAGCGTTTAAAAATATGCTGCAGTTTGTACCCAAACTGGTCAGGGCGTACCTGGATAATGACGCCACCCTTGTAGAGATAAACCCCCTGTTCAAAACCTCCGACAACAAGATCCTGGTGGTGGACACCAAGATGACCATTGATGACAATGCCCTCTTTCGCCACCCTGACATCCTTGAAATGCGCGACATATACGAGGAAGACCCCATGGAGGTAGAAGCCGGCAAACATGGCCTCAACTATGTCAGGCTCGACGGCAATGTTGGCTGTATGGTCAATGGAGCCGGACTGGCCATGGCAACCATGGATATTATTAAACTCAGTGGCGGGGAGCCCGCCAATTTCCTGGATGTGGGCGGGTCAGCCAGCGCCAAAAGGGTTGAAGAAGGGTTTCGCATCATCCTCAGAGATGAGAACGTGAAAGTTATACTGATCAATATTTTTGGCGGCATTGTCAGATGTGACAGGGTAGCCAACGGCATCGTGGATGCCTACAACAATATCGGCGACATAGACATTCCCATCATCGCAAGGCTCCAGGGAACCAACGCCGAAGAGGCCAAGCAGATCATCGATGCCTCCAGACTGAAGGTCCAGTCGGCCATCCTCCTCAAAGACGCCGCCGCGCTGGTTGCCAAAGCCATCGGTTAATTTTCTGTTAACAACATATTGTTTATTCGTTAACACGTCATGGTCAATATTGCATGAATCACTTATTATTCATAACTTCGCCCTGGTAAGGTTTCACTGGTAACCATACATAAAAAATGGTTCTTGTTAATGCCGGTTTGTATGAAAAAATTGAATAATTCAGACTGGCCGGACAAAAATCCAAACAATATTCAATAAAACCACATCATAAACCAAAAACCAAACATTATGAAGAATACAGTACCAAAAACCGCAGCAGCCTTTTTGGCATTTTTATTGCTATTTACATCATACACAGTAGCTGAGAATGGTGACAATGACATTGTTGAGATAGAAACCATCCTTGAACTACGATCACAGGAGCCGGATGGGGAAACAGTGTACAAACTTACGGGTGAGGCCGTTCTTACGTTTCAACAGGCTTTCCGTAACCAGAAATATATTGAAGATGGTACGGCAGGAATCCTGATCGATGATAGGATCAATGGTTTGTTCGACCCTGGCATCATCACCACAGAATATGAGATTTACGATGGCATTATAGGGATTACAGGTACCTTGTCTGAGTTTGGCAACATGATACAGCTCGTTCCAGTTGAAGATCCCGGTGACCCAAACTCCCACAACAATGTGATCGAACCCCTTGTGATCACAATGGATGACTTTGTCAATAATTTCATGGAGTACCAGTCCCGCCTGGTGACCATCGAAAATGTCTATTTCGTTGACCCTGAAGGTGTTTTTCAAGGTGGCCAAGTTCATGCCTTTACAGATGGAGATATTGAAGCGGATTATCGTGTCACATTCTATGATGCTGACTATGTCGGCGACCCCATCCCGGTGGGAGAGATCAACATTACCGGTTTGCCGAACTCAAGGTCTGAAGGTGATTTTATGACCGCCCGCCACTGGGACGATATCGAATCCCTGACGGAGTTTGACGTTACCTTTGAGATCATGGACGAGGCCAACAACCCTCTCGACAATGTCACGTTGGAGTTCAGGGGCGAGACCATCACCGAAGCACCATACTTTTTCCCTGCAGTGCCTGCAGGAACACATCCCTATACTGCTTCCAAGGAGGGTTATCATACCACCACCGGGAGTGTTACTGTAACCGATGAGGATCTGACACATGCAGTTATTCTCGTGGAGATTGATCCGGACATGATCACAGAATTCCCCATGCTGGAAACTTTTGACGATGAGTTTCCACCATCGGGCTGGAGCCATTATGCACTGGGTGATGCGGGTGGCTGGGAGCTGGATGACGGCCAGGCCCTCCATAACCCGGCCGCCAATGCTGACAGCTGGCTGGTCACCCCGCAGATCCATTTGCCGGAGGATGAATCGATGTTGCTCACATTCATGGAAAGGAACCAATTGATGACAGAGTATGGCTATAGTGGCGTGAAAATATCCAGGGGCAGTGGCAACCCTGTGCATGAGCATTTTACGGAACTGTATGAGTCTGACGACAATATCGGCATTGCAGACCCGGAAGAGGCGATGATTGATCTGGGCGGATATGCCGGCGAGGTCGTTTACCTGGCTTTCAATTATCACGGCGATGATGCACATCGCTGGTGGGTCAACGATGTGATGATAGACTTCGTACCTGAGGCCATCGAAGTGCCTGACATTGCCACTTTGCGTCAGCAACCGATAGGAGACCTGGCTTACAGGATCACCGGCGAGGTGGTGATCACCCATCTGCAGCAGGCATATCGGGGCCAGTTTTTTATTCAGGACCAGACAGGAGCTATCCTGGTGGACGACCCTGGTGGTGTTATTGAAACAGACTATAATCTATATGATGGAGTTAGAGAGTTAACAGGTACTCTGAGTTTGTTTGCGAATATGCTCCAGTTACGTCCAACCGAAGATCCCGGAGCAGCTTATTCAACCGACAATGTAATAGAACCTGTTGAAATGACTCTTGGAGACCTCACACCTGATCACCAGGGACAGCTCGTCATTGTGAGAAATGTTCATTTTGATGAAGATAATCCGGAAACATTTATTCATAATACAGGTTATGATATATATGACGATACCGCAGAGGCTACGTTATATATTCCAAATGACGAAAATTCAGTAGACTATATCGGAGAGCCTGTACCGGAAACACCCAAAGATCTTATTTCCGTTGTTCAGCAGTTTGGAAATGATATGCAGATACTGCCCCGCATGCTGGATGACTTCATGGATCCGGAACCCATCAATGTATTGTCGCCGGAGCCTTCAGAGTTCTCACTCTTCCCCAACCCTGCCAGCACACATTTTACCCTGGTCAGTGCAGACAGGCAGATGGAACGGATACGTATCTATAACCTGAACGGACAGCTGGTGAAAGAAAAAGATGCTGCCTCTGCCCGCCGGTTGCATATGGATGTGACCCGGTTAAATACGGGAATGTACATCCTTGAGATCATTTCCGGGAACGACGTGAAAAGCCTTAAGCTGCAGATCAACAGGTAATGCCTGTTGTTGCCCTTGACTGATTGTTAAATCCCATAATTATAATTCAATGAAAAAGAATCATATCATATATAATTTGTTTATTTTGGCTGCCATGCTGGTGCTGATGGCGCACCAGGTGGCGGCTTCCACCATCAAAGGGACCATTATTGACGAAGAAGGAAACAGGTTGCCCGCAGCTCTTGTAGAGCTTATCAATGTCGAGACAGGAAGGACATACGGCACCACTTCCAATATTGATGGCGAATTTGAGATATCGGTGGAAGCCGGTGTTTATTCCATGAATATATCCTATATGGGCTACCTGGATAAGCTCATCACGGTAGATGCCACTGCTGACAAGGACCTGGGAAGGCTGACCATGGAGGTGAGCACGATCGGGCTGCAGGAGGTGATGGTGGTGTCCTCGTTTGCCCGGGACCGCCAGACACCGGTCGCAATTTCGAACATTTCCGCAGAAACCATCACAGAAAGGCTTGGCACACAGGAGTTCCCGCAAATACTGCAGTCCACGCCCAGTGTCTATGCCACCAGGGAAGGTGGGGGTTTTGGCGACGGGCGCATCAACATGCGCGGGTTTGACTCCAACAACATCGGTGTCCTGATCAACGGCGTGCCTGTAAATGACATGGAGAACGGCAGGGTTTACTGGTCCAACTGGGCCGGACTGTCTGACGTCACGGAAACCATGCAGGTGCAGAGAGGCCTTGGTGCTTCAAGGCTGGCGATCAGTTCGGTCGGAGGCACCATCAACATCATCACCCAATCGACCGATGCCAACAGAGGGGGTACCCTCCTCTATGGTATCGGACATGACGGTTACAGGCAGGAGTCCATTACCCTCTCCACAGGCCTTTTGGACAACGGCTGGGCGGTGACAGCACTTGGAGGCCGGAGGTCAGGTGAAGGGTTCGTCGACGGATTGGATTTTGAAGGCTGGTCTTATTTTTTCAATGTCTCCAAAAGGGTAAACAGCGACCATACTGTATCGCTCACCGCCTTTGGGGCACCCCAGTGGCACAACCAGCGATGGCCGCGCCAGCTTATCCAGACCTACCGGGACCATCCCTCAGGCATCCGCTATAACCCGTCCCTTGGGATATTAAACGGTGAAAAATTCACTGCCTCACACAACCAATACCATAAGCCCCAGATATCCTTTAACCACTACTGGTCAGTCACTCCTTCCACAACACTGTCAACAGCGGCCTATGTGTCCATCTCATCAGGCGGGGGCCGCAGGACCGTGGGGCCGAGAAGCGACTGGCTTCGGTACAACAGGGATACCGGACTGCCAACAGAATCAACAAAGCTGACCCCCGATGGCTACCTGGATTTCGATGCCGTGGTGGCAGAAAATGCGCAATCGATGACCGGATCACAAGCCATCATCGCCCGTGCAGTGAATGAACATGACTGGTACGGTGTGTTGTCAACCATGCAGACAGAATACGATAACTATACTTTTACCGGCGGCCTGGACCTCAGGTACTACAGAGGCTATCACTATCAGGAGGTTAGAAACCTTCTGGGAGGTACCCATTACGAAGATTTCAGCAATGTCAACAGAGACCCTTCCACCAGGCTTAAAGAAGGCGATAAGATCGCCTACCATGACCTGGGAGAGGTGATGTGGGGCGGCTTGTTTGGACAGGCAGAGTACATTACCGATGTCTATTCCGCTTTTGTCTCTGCCACGGCCTCATCAACACAGTACCGCCGGACAGACTATTTCCTCTACGAAGATGATGACCCCATGCAGAAGACCGACTGGATTGATTTCCTTGCCTGGAGCTTAAAGGGAGGTGCAAATTACAATATCACCGATTACCATAATGCATTCGCCAACATAGGGTATTTTACCCGCGCCCCCTTCTTCAGATGGGCTTTTGTGGGCTTCTCCAACGTAATCAATGAAGAAGTTAAACACGAAAGGGTGTTCTCTACAGAGGCCGGCTACGGCTTGCGTACACCGGTTGTCGCGGCAAATGTTATCCTGTATCGCACCGAATGGCTCGACAAGGCGCTGGTCAGGAACCTGGGACAGGGAGTGATCGCCAACATCACCGGACTGAATGCCCTGCACCAGGGGGTAGAGGTGGATTTCACCCTCAGGCCTGTTGATAAATTAGAAGTAAGGGGGATGTTCTCATACGGTGACTGGCAGTGGCAGGACGACCTTACCGCTGAGATATACGACGAGAACCAGGTGTTCATTGACAGTATTGAAGTGTATGCGGGTGGCCTGAGAGTGGGTAACTCAGCCCAAACCACGGCGGCCATTGGCGTTAGCTATGAAATACTTGACAACCTCAGGGTGGGCTTCGATGCCAACCACTTCGATCGCCTCTTTGCCGACTTTAATGTGGAAGACCGCGGCGACCCTGCTTTCAGAGGCATCGACTCGTGGCAAATGCCATCCTATCAAATGATGGATGTCAACCTCAGATACCGGTTTCAGATCGCAGGCCTCAATGCAACACTGATCGCCAACGTGAACAACGTCTTCAATACAGAAGCAATCAGAGATGCAACCGACGGACGATCATTTAACTATGATTCGGCCGTGGTTTACTACGGATGGGGGCGTTCGTGGACCACAACCCTGCGTATCAGGCTTTAATTGGCTGAATTTAAAAATTATAACTATCCAACGATATGAAAAATCTAAAAACAATCTTATACTCAGCTTCCCTGGCCGGCATCTTCCTCCTGCATGCATGCGATCCCAATGTAGATCTGTATGAAAAAATGGATGCAGACATCAAACCATACAGCGAGGACATTGAATATACCCTGAAAGATGCTGATTACAACAGGTTTAACGGGTTTATTGCAGAGTATAAGGCCTTCAATGACACCATTCCCGCCATGGACTATATCCCGCAAATCCTTGCAAGAGAATTTGTGACACTCAATATCAACAGCAGCGCCATGGTAACGTTCAACCATTTCATGCTGCATCCCGACTGGTGGGACGCCGGCTTTGGATACGAACTGACCGCGGATGATTATGCCTACCTGGGCGTTGCCGGTAACTTTACACCCAACAATCCGGCCTGGCAAAGCATGCCCTTTTTGCTCAACAGGGATTATCCAGATGCAGAAGAGGGAGACCAGGTCAATATCATCTATAATTTCCTGGAAGACGGTACGAGCTATAAAAACCAGGACACTTACGAGTATGATGGCGAAAGCTGGATATTGACCGAAACCCTTGAAGACATACCTTATGTGGGCTATGAACTGAGCAGCGAAGATTATGAGCTTTGGGGCGGCAGTATCGCCCAGTTTGGCAACTTCAGCGAAGATAATCCCCCGGAAAAATACCTCCCGGTCTTTCTGAAAAACAAATTCCCCTATACACCTGTGGGAAGTGAACAAGTGATAAGATACAGGTATTTTGATGGTGCCACCACCCGGAATGTTATCGACAAATATGTTTTTGACGGGGTGGCCTGGGAAATTGTCCCCTATGTTGAAGAAAGGACCGAACAATATATCTTCGGAGAGGTGGGCTGGGCATTTGACCCGACCGTGAACCATACCATGGAACGGGACGATTATTTATTCCTGGTTGAAATAGACCCGGTTGGCCAGCAAGAGTTCCCCTATGATGACTTTGCCTATTATTACGGGGCCAGCGGATTTTACTCAAATTTTGATATCCGTATCATCGGCCGCCGGCTCGATAAACTCGAAAGCGATGAATATGCTGATCCTGAGCTGGGCGAGATCTATGAAACCATTGGTGCCGAAGCAGTCATGGATGAGATGATAAGGCGTATCACAGAGGAAGGGATTGTCCAGCTGCTGCAACATAAATATCCGGATGCGGCACCACAGATCGGCGGTATCGATCTCCATTTATTCATAAGGTTTGAAACATTTGCCGACAACTGGGTACGACGCTTCCCGGAGGCCGAGTATATCTGTACAGCCGCGGGAGACCCACCACAGTTTGAGTTGGTAAACTTTATAGAGAATATCGAATAAGAAGAAAGGTCGTTGCGGTATCTCTGCACCGCATGCATGCCCAAGTGAAGTGTGCAATAAAACGACGGAGGGGCCATGAATGTTGGCCCCTCCGTTTTTTTTTGTCATTTCTTCAACGACAATGGCAATATGAACCATTGTTCTTCCTATTTTGTTAATTTTGCGGCAATGCCGGCAAAACTCTTTTATAACAATTAAAGGAATCTATAATGAAGATTACCGTTTTGAAGGACAAGCATGAAGAAATGGGTGCCAAAATGATCCCTTTTGCAGGGTTCAATATGCCCGTGCAGTTTGAAGGTGTAACCATTGAAGTAGAGACCGTCAGAAATGCGCTGGGGGTGTTCGATGTGTCGCACATGGGCGAGATCTGGATAGAAGGGCCCAACGCCCTGAACCTTATCCAGTGGGTCAGTTCAAATGATGCCTCAGTGTTGACCGATGGTAAGATCCAGTATACCTGTTTTCCCAACGACCGGGGCGGTATTGTAGATGACTTCCTGTTGTACCGGTTCCATTCCGAAAAATTCCTGCTGGTTGTCAATGCCGCCAATACTGAAAAAGACTGGCAATGGCTGAATGGGCAAAACAAGGAGATCGGTGCCACACTCATCAACGCCTCCGATGATATTGCCCAGCTCGCCGTTCAGGGACCGCTGGCGTTAAAAGCCATGCAGAAACTCACAGATGAACCCGTGGAAGAGATGCCTTTCTTTACCTTTAAGGTAATCCGCTTTGCCGGTGCCAACAATGTGATATTTTCAACCACCGGGTATACCGGGTCGGGCGGATGTGAGATCTATTTCAAGAATGAAGACGCTTTGAAGATATACGAGGCGGTGCTTGATGCCGGAAAGGAATACGGCATCAAGCCCATCGGCCTTGCCGCCCGCGATATCCTCCGCCTGGAGGCCGGACTATGCCTTTATGGCAATGATATCGACGATACCACCTCGCCCATCGAGGCCGGACTTGGCTGGGCAACAAAGTTTACCGAAAACAATGATTTCATAAACCGGGAAAACCTGCTCAAACAAAAAACGGAAGGTGTGTCACGGAAATTGGTGGGTTTTGTGCTCCTTGAACGTGGCATCCCAAGAAAAGACTACAAAATTCTTGATGCAGAAGGTAACCCCATCGGCAGGGTCACCTCCGGCAGCATGTCCCCTACCCTGGGCAAACCCATCGGCATGGGTTATGTGAAAAAACCCTTTGTCCGGGCCGACACGGAAATTTTTATCGAAATACGTGGCAAAGCCCTGAAAGCCAGGGTAGTAAAATTGCCGTTCAGAAAAGCCAAATAACACCTTACCCCATGTACAACGAAAAAGGCGATCATAGCATACAGGTCTGCTTTTCACCGCTTTCATGGCCTTTGTTCGAGAAAGAGGACGCGCTGGTGATCGTCACAGATATCTTCAGGGCTACGACAGCCATCTGCGCAGCCCTTCACAATAAGGTAAAAGCCATCATCCCGGTGGAAACCATCCGGGAAAGTGAACACTGGAAGGCCAAAGGGTATGTCTCTGCCGGCGAGCGAGACGGTGTGACACTCCATGGCGCCGACTTCGGGAACTCCCCGTTCAACTTCATGGCGCCGGCGTTGCAAGGCAAAACCATCGCCATGAATACGACCAATGGCACCAGGGCCATCAAAATGGCCGCCGCCGGGAACAACCTGGTTGTGATCGGGGCCTTTTCCAACCTCTCTGCCGTCTGTGCATATGCCGTCAGGATAAGAAAGGAGATCATCATCCTGTGTGCAGGATGGAAAGACCGGTTCAGCATGGAAGACAGCCTGTTTGCAGGTGCAGCCACCGAGAAGATCATCGAACTGGGCGCGGGTGCTTTTCATACAGTGTGTGACTCAGCCATCGCCAGTGCAGGTCTCTGGCAACAGGCTAAAGACGACCCCCTCACCTACATCGAAAAAGCAGCACACCGGCATCGCCTGAAACGACTCGGACTGGATGACATCCTCGAATACAGCCTTACCCGGGATTCCACCAATGTGGTTCCCATCCTGAAAGGTGACCGCCTGGTTGCCGCAGATCACCGTTAAGCTTTTTCATCGCCGGTGACATCCTGGCAATGATTAACTTTACAAAGCCGTTACGGATCTTCGTGTGTGTGACAATCCGTATTCGACGCAGGCGATCAGTGACACAGGTCTCCAAAAAATAAAACAATGAGCAGGCCATTTGTAAAAATCATTGCCGGCCTTTTCGTCGCATTATGCATGGCAGCAAGTACCAATGTTCACCCTTTTGGTTTCTTTGCCCACCGGAAGATCAACCGCATGGCTGTTTTTTGCCTGCCACCTGAAATGATCGGCCTCTACAAACACCACATCGAATTCCTTGCCGAACGTTCCGTTGACCCGGACCGCCGGGCACATGCCGTGGAAGGGGAAGCACCCCGGCACTATATCGACATTGATCATTTCGGGCCAGACCCGTTCGAGGTGGTTCCGGTGAAATGGGAGGATGCTGCAGAACTTTTTTCTGAAGATACCCTGATGGAATACGGCGTGTTGCCATGGTATATTGATATCATGGTGAGGCGCCTGACACGCGCTTTTGTAAACAATGACATGGACAACATCCTGCTGTTGTCAGCACATCTGGGCCATTATGTTGCCGATGCCTGCACCCCGCTGCACACCACCCTGCACTATAACGGCCGGACACCAGAGCAGAGAGGGATCCACGCCTTCTGGGAGAGCCGCCTGCCGGAGCTGTTTGCCCATGAATATAATTTCTTTACAGGCAGGGCCCAATATGTCGGCGACCCCCTCGAAAAAGCCTGGGAGCTGGTGAAGATCAGCCATCACAAGGTCGACACCATCTACCAGGTGTTCGACAGCTTGCTCGTCATTTTCCCGGAAGACAAAGTATATGCCCATGAGATGCGTGGACAGTCGATGGGGCGTGTGTATTCACGAACTTTTTCCGCCGCATTCCATGACGCATTGAACGGCATGGTGGAAAGACAGATGCACCTGGCTGTCAAAACAGTGGGTGACCTTTGGTTTACCGCCTGGGTCAATGCCGGGCAACCCGACCTGCAGGCCATGCAGACAAGATCCTTGAGCAACCGCATTTTGCATATCATAAGACAAGAAAAAAACGAATGGGATAAGGCTACCGATCCCGCCGGCCGGCCTAACCCGCAGTAAATATCAATTCCATCTCAATACCACCCTCTTTTTTTGAATGCGGTAATTTCAATCACCTTTGTGCCGTTAAACCTTGTGATTCGAGTGGACAGACTGTTTGGCGGCGAAACCCAAACACAAACACCAGGTAAAAGGCTGAGGTTAAGATCAAAATTGAAACAATTTTATGGATATTCCCTTGTGTTCTGTTTTGGTTTTTTTATCTTTACCGGAAAATGGACAAAAAGAACATGACCATCCCATAGTATCTTCGCAATACCCAGCAATATTTTTCAATCAATATTTCAAAACAACCAAAATTTTGCAATGATGAAAAAAAATACTTTCCTAAAAACATTCGCCCTTTTCGCAGGGATTTTCCTTATCGCCGCCACGAGTGGGTGGGGGCAGGAAACAATCCATTATTGGAGTTTTAATGATGGAGAGAACAGCGAATTGGATGCCGGCAACAATGAGCCTACATCCATCCCGGCTGATATAGGAGATGGTGTTATTAACCATGAATTGTCTTTTAATTCTTTTACTGGTTCAATCATCAATGCTGAGCCCGGGTTTGTTGCCGGACAGGATTGGGCGGTTGCCGGGTCAGATAACATAGGAAAATCATTCGAAATGGTTTTCAGCACCGAGGGGTTTGATAATGTTTTGTTCTCTTTTGCTGCACAAAGATCGGGTGCAGGTTACGATAACAACACCATCGAGGTAAGTACAGATGGCGGGACAAGCTGGGAAACTGTCGTAACGGCATTTGATATAGCCGGGTCTTACACCCTGTACAATTATGATTTGTCAGGTATTGATTCAGAAGTAGATGACAATAGTGAGGTTATCGTTCGTTTTACTTTTGATGTGGATGATGCCTCTGGCGGTGGAAATAACAGGTTTGACAATATCAAAATAACCGCGGGTGAACCTGAACCTGAGGAGCCTGCGTTTACAACATTACCCTATGAGGAGACATTTGAAACGGACTTGGGTGATTGTTATGTTTTTGGCGTTTCCGGAGAGTCTCAATATCAGTGGTCTTGGCATACATTTGAAGGAGAGACCTATGCCCGGGCAAATGGATTTGGTTCAGATGAACTTGTAGAAAGCTGGCTGATCGTTCCCGGTATCGATATGGATGTTTATGACCAGGTAACAATGAACTTTGAGTCTGCATATAATTTTGGCGGGGAAGATGTCAACAATTATCTGAAATTGTATTATTCAACAAACTATGCAGGTATTGGAGATCCTACAGGTGCCGATTGGACGGAAATACCGTTTACAAAACCTGCGGTGGGAAATTATACATGGGCATCTTCAGGTAATTTGGACCTGTCTGCAATATCAGGAACTGTCTGGCTTGGTTTTAAATATCACTATTCTGAGAACTTCAGGCTCTGGCAGGTTACCAACATTTACATCGACGAAGTTCCTGAAGACCCGGATCCTGAATTGGCTGTTGATCCTGCGAGCCTTACAGGCCTTTCTTATATCACAGGTGAAGGCCCTTCCGATGCCCAATCGTTTGACCTGACAGGCTCAAACCTTGACGGATCGGATGCGACCATTACCGCACCTGCGGACTTTGAAATTTCTGAAAGTGAAACCGGCCCCTATGGCTCTGCGATCACCCTGACAGCATATGACGGGGCAGCCACAACCATCTGGGTTCGTCTTTCTGCAGGCCTGGCAATCGCCGATTACTCCGGAAATGTCGAAATAAGCGGGGGTGGCGCTGATCCGATAACCGTCGCAGTAAGCGGCAGCGTTGCAGCAACCCCGACAACAGATCTGCCATTCACCACTAATTTTGGCATTGACGGGAATTGGTGGGCAGATGGGACAATGGGCAGCTACAATGAAAAATCTTACACTGAAGGCGGATGGTACTTCCACAGCACGGAAGCAGTTCGGGGCGGAGCCGCAGAATCATATAATGGGTCCCCCTATTCGTTTCGCGACAGACTCGTTTTTACAGTCTACAACGAAGCATCCATAAGCGGCATGACCGGGTTTAGTTTGCAATTGCGCGACTGGATGGCCTCCGAAACGCTCGACAGGGATCTGAACATAAGCTTTGACGGCGGTACTACATGGGAAACGGTATTAACCATTAACAAAGACTGGTTTGATGCGTTTCAGGTGTATCAGCAATTTATATACTTCTTTGATGACCCACAAGACTTTGCTGCAGAGGGATTTCAACTTGAAATTGTTGGTGGTATAGCCGGTTCCAACGATGGCCGCATCAACATCGGACAATTTGAGGCATTGGTTGATGATCCTGACGATCTCCAGGACGCTACCCTGGCAATTTTTACCGTCGGTGGTGTTGATGTATTGGGCCTTGGCGGACTGGTGGTGGATGACCCGGTCGCTGATCCCGGAGCCACCCTTGAAGTGGAAGACTTTACTGATTTTACCGGCATCGTGGTCGAAACGACAGATCCCGCTGCCAGCTTCACTGTCTCACTTAACGGGATCCTGCTTGATCATGGCGATCTGCCGGATCAGCCTATAGCAGAAAACGATGTCATCGTTGTAACCGTCACCTCTGCCAATGGAACCGTTGTCCGCCACCATAAAGTAACCGTTATTGCCGAAGAAGAACCGGTAGAGCTTATTACCAACGGTTTTTTCCAGCATTGGACGGATGGGCTGCCCGACGGATGGTACGGTGACAAATCCAACATTGGGACAGGGAACGTGAACCAATACAGCGCCAATCCGCACTCTGGCAGCTATTCCGCTCAACTGGTCAGAGAATCCAGCGCACACCGCAGGTTTACATCACAACCTACCCAGGTGAGTGCAGGGTCAAAATATAAAATCACCTTCTGGGTTAAAGGCCAGGGAGAGATTCGTACCGGATTGTTTGACGACAGGGAAACGGGCTTTGGCTATGCACCATACAATGACTACATCGTTGTGGATTCAGATACGTGGACGGAACATACACAACATGTTACAGCTGAGAATACAACAGATATCGCCGAATTCATCTTTTCAGTAAGAAATACCGAAGGAAACGACAGATCTGTCAGCGGACATGTGCTGCTCGATTCAGTCAGCGTCGACAAACCCACGTTGCCTGATGTGATGATCCCGCTGCCCATATGGGTGATCTTTTTATCCGGACTATTGATGGCCGGGTTCATTGCCTTACGGCGACGTAAATAATCTATAACAACCCATTGTAAAAGATCATCAAAAAGGCTTTCCGCAAAGGAAGGCCTTTTTTGAATAAACTGTTGATCATTCACTGAGAATGACCGAAACCCTGTTTGCATGCAAAGGTTTTATAATTTTGCGGGATTGTTTAACTTTACGGATCACACAATAACCGCATTTTCATCCTGATCAGTGCAAACATTTAAACCCTCAGATATCATGAAAAATCAAAGACAATCCACATGGCAACAATCCACCATGTCATTATCGTTGACATTACTTTTATTGATTGGTTTGGATGCCAATGCACAGCAAACGCTGCTTGGTTACTGGAATTTCAATGAAGGCGAGAGTGGAACGCCCTGGAATGTTCCCATTGCAGCCACCGCAGGAGCTGTGGATGCTCAAATAACAGGAGGCACATGGATCTGGGGCGATGGCACCTACACAGATGCTTTTGCAGGAAGCTCCCAGAATGCCCTTTTTGGTGACCCGGCCGGAGCCAGCCTTTCCCTGCGAAACCATGGTATGAATGGAAACTATTTTCACGTTGAGTTTACCATGGAAGGCTTTGCCCAGCTGGAAATAAGCTATTGGACAAGGCGAACCGCGACAGGGTTCAATAACAACCAATGGGCATGGAGCACGGATGGGGAAAACTTTACCGATTTTGGCCCTGTAATCAATCCAACGGAGAATACGGCAGGAGAGGTAATCAGCCTGGAGGCACCGTCTGAACTTGACAACTCTCCCACCGTTTATCTCAGGTACACCCTCGACGGAGCCACATCCGCCGCCGGCAATAACCGTATTGACAACCTGCAGATCAATGCCATTGAGAGCGACCCCACACAGGCGGCAACGCCCTTTTTCTCACCCCAGGGGGGCATGTACTTTGAACCCCAAAATGTTACAATTCACACCACCACCGAGGGTGCATACATCCATTATACCCTCAACGGCACAGACCCTACCGAAAATGATCACCTGTTCGAAACCCCCATCGAGGTAACGGAAGATGTCACCATCAAAGCAAGGGCCTTCAAGGACGGTCTCGAACCCAGCAATGTGGCTGAAGCAGAATACCTGATCCGGCAACTTATCCTGGCAAAGGACTTTGAAGATGAAGACCTCTATTCCGGCGGATGGACGGTATACGACGTGTTGGAAGGCGCAAACTCATGGGAAATTGATGATTATGATAATATCACCTACGCCATGATCACTGAGTATGGCAGCGATCCGGCATATCCCCATTCCTGGTATATCTCTCCCGGCATCGATCTCAGTAACGCTTTTGAAGAGACCCTTTTCTCCTTTTATAACCAGGCCGCACACCGGACCGGAGAAGCATTCTCCGTTAACATCTCAACCGATTATACCGGATCAGGGAATCCTGCCGAAGCCACGTGGACAACCCTGGATGCCGAACTCGACCCACACACAGGTGGCGGATTTGGCACCTGGACATACTCAGGGGACATTGATCTGAGCGGCTACGATGATGAAGTTTACGTTGCCTTCCGGTATCAGTCAGCCCCTGACAACGTCGGCCGCTGGCATATCAACGACATTCTCATCACAGGCATGGAACCCACAGAGAGCAGCGATGCCCGCCTGGCAACCTTTACCGTGGGTGGCATCTGTGTGCTGGAACTGGGCGGACTGGAGGTGGATGATCCGGCAACAGATCCGGGAGCAACCCTTTATGTTGATGACTTTGATGGGTTTGAGGGCATCGTGGTTGTCCCAAACCACGAATTGGCCG